>CAYWHO010000284.1:0-2912 GCA_964458195.1 uncultured Arenimonas sp. | reverse complement strand
TGGTCGTCACGTGTTTGATGCGCTTGAGTACGGGATCGCTCAATTGCAAGGGCGTCCAGCGGTCTGCGGCAGGCTGGGTCAACAGAATCGGACAGACATCGAATCGATCGGGCTCGATGGCGGGCCGATACGACATGTAGGAACTGAGGAACTTCAGCGACACCCAGCTGCCGGCGGACGACTTGTCCCTCAGGCACACCTTCAGTGCCGCCTTGTCGTTGACCAGCGCGTGCATCTTGCTGACCAGGCTCATCGGGAACTTGAGTCTGCGCAGCAGGGGAATCTTTGCGGCGAGGTGGATCAGCGGGATTCCGCGCGCGACCGTGGGATGCAGCGCGGTCATGTGGCGCACGTGGGCGACGCGCTGATCAAGGAAGGTCATGCCGACGATTCCCTTCACCTTCCTGTTCAGGGCCGCGACATGATAGGTCAGCATTCCGCCGGCACTCAGTCCAAAGAGCATGATCGGGCGGGAATCGCGCGCAGTCTCGGCATCAATCAACGCGCTGCCGGCGCGGACCCAGTCGTCATAGGTGACCAGGGCACCCGGGCGGACCTGCGTGACGCCGTAGCCAGGCATGTCGGAAGCGACGCATTCAAAGCCCATCTTCGCGAGAGGCGCTCCCAGGATGGTCGTCATCTGGCGCCCGTTCGTGCCGACGCCGTGAAGCAGGATGACCTTCACAGGGGCCTGGGGGTCGCGGAACGTGTCGAGGTGAATGCGGTGCCCCTCCCAGTTCCACCATTCCTCCCGCGGCATGTGGTCGGCGGTCAAGTGCAGGTTCCCGGGCAAGAATGCCTGGATGTCCTTCCAGTTCCGTTGAGTCGCGTAGCACATGGCGTCCTTCGTCAGTTGCCGCTTGTCGGGCACCGCCAGATTGGACGTCAGGCACCTGGAATCGGAGATTCCACCAGGACAGAATATTGTGAAAAAGGGACGCGCTCTCGAAAGGGGTCACCTGTGTCGCGTTGGGGATTTCAGCGCAACGTCGCCAGCATGCGCATGACGGCCGAGATGGCCGCCGATGCGGGTGTGCCATTGCGTGTCAGCCTTGCCGGCACAGGTGTGCGAGAGCATGAGCTGTCCGATCCTGAGTTCACCGTTTCCGGTGAACAGGAGATGCGCCTGATCCGCAACATACTTGCGCGGATCGGCGATCAGCCGGCGCTCGGAGTCAAGGCTGGCGCTCGCTACCACTTCACGGCCTACGGTGCGCTCGGCTTTGCCATCGTGAGCAGCCGAAACGCGCGCAGCGCGCTCGACCTGGTGCTTCAGTACTTCAACCTGACATTCGCGTTCGTCCGCTTCGTCGTTTCGGATACAGCGGCAGAAACCAGGGTCCTGGTGAAGGACGACGATGTCGCGCCCGACGTCGCGGCCTTCGTTGTCGAACGTGCCGTGACCGCCATGATCACCATCGGCCGGGATCTTTACGGCGACGGACCGATGCTGCTGCGCGGATTCGAGTTGCGGGCGCCGAGGCCAGGTGACGAATCCGCCTACGAGCAGTTCTTCCGTTTGAAGCCCCGGTTTGGCGCCGCAGCCAACGTAGCGATCTTCGACCGCATGCAGATGGAGCGACCTCTGACGCAAGCCAACGAGCCCACCCGCTTGATGGCCATGGAGCAGTGCCGCCGCCTGCTCGACGCGCGGAAGGCGCGCGGCGGCCTTGCGCACTCGGTGCGCAGCAGACTGGTCACTGCATCTGCGCGGATGCCCACGATGCACAACGTTGCCAACGACCTCTGCATGACGTCGAGGACGCTGCGTCGCCGTCTTGTCGACGAGGGCACGAGCTTCGCCGAACTGCGTGACGAAGTTCGGCAGACCCTGGCCGATGAACTGCTCAACGGGCAAAGACTGTCGGTAGCGCAGGTCGCCGAGCGGCTGGGCTATGCCGAACCAGCCAGCTTCGTCAACGCTTTCAAGCGTTGGCACGGCACGACACCCCATGCGTCGCGACTGGCCTTACGGCAGCAGATGTAGCGTCTTGCTCGGGAGTCGGGGTTGCAGTGGCGGTGGTTGTGGCGGTCGCCCTGATTGTTTGCGCTGCCGGAAACGCAGACACGCGCCGGCAGTGCAACCGTCACACGCCCCCGGATTCCTGCATCCACGCGGGGATATCCCGCTGGCCATGCAGTACGCGCCAGACATCAATGTGGTCCGGACGCTCAACGTAGAACACGATGTGCGGGTAACGCGTCAACGGCCAGGCGCGCAGGCCGGGCAGGTTGAGTTCGTGGGAGTAACGTGGTGAGCCGGTCGCGGGGTGGCGGCCGATGTGGTTGTAGGCCTTGTCCAACGCATCGATGAAGCCGAGCGCCACCGCTTCGCTGGCCTCACTCAGGTAGCAGGCAACAGCATCGTCGACGTCCCGGTTGGCCTGCTCACGCGGGATGACCGCCTTGGCCTTCAACCTCGAGCGCCGGTCCTGGCTCTCTGGCGCACCCGGTCCCGCAGGCCTTCAAAGTAGCCGGCGTCCGCCTGCGCTGTCGGTGCCGTGGCGGCTCCGGCCAACAACAGGTTGCGCAGCTGCAGGCGGTCCTGATCCTTGCGTATCAGCTCGCGCACGTACTCACTGCTGGTGCCGTAGCCGCGCTTGCTGACCTGTTCGTCCACGAAGGACTTCAGGCTGTCCGGGAGCGAGATGTTCATCGTGCTCATGGCGCGAGCGTAGATTCTTTGCCAAAAATTGGCAAGGCATGCATTTCACCATTGCGGCTGAGTCCTGAAGCGCCGCATGCACCGAGCGGTCTACGCACGCGAATCCACCGATGAAGGGCTGGACCAGGAATACAACTCGATCGACGCCCAGCGCGATGCCGGTCACGCCTACATCGCCAGTCAGGGCGCCGAAGGCTGGATACCGGTAGCCGACGATTACGACGATCCCGCCTTTTCCGGCGGCAAC
>CAYWHO010000283.1:0-2928 GCA_964458195.1 uncultured Arenimonas sp. | reverse complement strand
TCGGCCTGGGCCTTCATCGTCGGGTGATTGCGTTCGCCCTTCTTGTAGCCGGTCAGGGCCGCGACCAGGTACTGCTCGTTCTGGCCGCCGATTTTCGGAACCCGGTAGCTCGGGTAGGCATTCTTGTATTCGACGATGCCGTGGCAACCGGTGCAGGTGTAGGCCAGCTGCTTGCCGCGGGCGACGTCGCCTTTGGCGAAGGCGGGCGCAGCGAGGGCGGCAGAGAACAGTACGGCGGTCAGAAGCGCTTGTTTCATCGATATTTTCCGGCGGTGACGTTCGACGAATGATCCAGCCCGAAAGTATAGCCGCACTGCGTTCATGCAGACAGGGGGACAGGAGCGATGCAACGAAGCGCGCACTCCAGGCGTCATACCGACTTTCGGCACATTCGTTTCCCAGACGCCTTAAGTTACTGTTCTATTCAAGTATAACACCCGCCCTTCACGAGCCCCTCCCATGAGCCCCAAACCTGCGAAATCCCCCTCCCACCTGCTCCGGGCGAGCATCGCGGCCCTGCTGATGGGCAGCCTCGCGCTGGCCGGCTGCAAGGTGTCCACCAACGGGGGGGACGCCAAGGCGGATGGCAAGGCCGAGGAACAGGCCAAGCTCGGCCCGGACGGCAAACCCCTGCCGAAAGTGGAGGCCGTGCCGGTCGAAGTCGCCAAGGCCACGCGCAAGCCGATCGCGGCCAGCTATTCGGGCACCGCGAATCTCGAAGCGCCCGGCGAGGCTCAGGTCGTCGCCAAGACCTCGGGTGTCATGACGCAGTTGCTGGCCGAAGAAGGCGACATGGTGCGCGCCGGCCAGGTGCTCGCCCGCATCGATCCCGACAAGGTCAGTCTGGAAGTGCAACGCCAGCAGGCCATCGTCAACAAGCTCGCCAACAACTATCGGCGCTCGCAGGAACTGCTGGCCAGCAAGCTCGTCAGCGCCGAGGCGAGCGATCAGATCCGATACGACCTCGAGTCCGCGCGCGCCAGCCTGGCCGTCGCCAAACTCGATCTGTCCTACACCAGCATCACCGCGCCGATCAGCGGCGTCATCGCGCAGCGCATGGCCAAGCCCGGCAATCTGATCACGCTCAATGCGCCGGTTTTCCGCATCGTCGATACCTCGCACCTCGAAGGCGTGCTGAACGTGCCCGAACGCGAAATGGGTCGTTTGAAGGCGGGACTGCCGGTGCGCATGCTGGTCGACGCCATCAGCGGGACGACGTTCGAAGGTCGCATCGACCGTGTGGCACCGGTTGTCGATTCCGCCAGCGGCACCTTCCGCGTTGTCTGCGCTTTCGACAATTCCCCGGGGCTGCGGCCGGGCATGTTCGGCCGTATCGAAGTGGTTTACGACCAGCGTCAGGACGCATTGACCGTGCCGCGCATCGCCCTGCTCGAGGATGAAGGCGAGCCCGCGGTTTACGTCGTGCGCGGCAGCAAGGCGCAGCGCGTGCCGGTGCAGTTGGGCTACACCAACGGCGAACTGGCCGAAATCCGTGCCGGCCTGAAGGACGGCGACCAGGTCGTCACCGCCGGCAAGGTCGCCATCCGCGACGGCAGCGAAGTGCAGATCATCGTCCCCGCCACGGCGCCCGCCGCCGGCGTCGCGCAGACCGCTGCCCGATGAGTCTCGTCGAGCTCTCCACCCGCCGTCGCGTCACGGTCGCGATGGTGACGTTCACGTTCGTGCTGTTCGGCTTCATCGCCCTGCGCGACCTGAAGGTCAACCTGTTGCCCGACCTAAGCTATCCGACGGTCACGGTGCGTACCGAATACACCGGTGCTGCGCCGGCCGAGATCGAGACGCTGATCACCGAGCCGGTCGAAGAAGCGGTCGGCGTGGTGAAGAACCTGCGCAAGCTCAAGTCGGTTTCGCGTACCGGGCAGAGCGACGTCGTGCTCGAATTCGCCTGGGGCACCGACATGGACCAGGCCAGCCTGGAAGTGCGCGACAAGCTCGACGTACTGCGCCTGCCGCTGGAAGCGAAGGCGCCGGTGTTGCTGCGTTTCAATCCGTCCACCGAGCCGGTCATGCGCCTCGTGCTGACCACGCCGGAAAAATCCAACGGCAGCGAGCAGGCGGAACTGATGCGCCTGCGCCGCTACGCCGACGACGAGTTGAAGAAGCGCCTTGAGCCGGTCGAAGGCGTCGCCGCGATCAAGGTCGCCGGCGGCCTCGAGGACGAGGTGCAGGTATTGATCGATGCCGAACGCCTGGCCCAGCTCAACCTGCCGGCCAGCACGGTGATCGACCGCCTGAAGCAGGAGAACGTCAATGTCTCCGGCGGTCGCATCGAGGAAGGCAGCGAGCGCTACCTCGTGCGCACCGTGAACCAGTTCAGCAACCTGCAGCAGATGCGCGAGTTGCTGATCACCAATCTCGACGGCGTACCGATCCGCTTGAAGGACGTCGCTTCCGTCGAACAGGGCTTCAAGGAACGCGAGGCGGTCATCCGCTTCAAGGGCCGCGAGGCCGTGGAACTCGCCGTTTACAAGGAAGGCGATGCCAATACCGTCGCCGTCGCCGAGGCCGTGCAGGCAGCCCTGCGCAGCATGGAGCGCAGCGGCCGCAGCGGCCCGCCGGGCCCGGGGCAGGCGAGCAAGCCGGGTATCTACGCGATCGACGGCATCCCGGTGCAGACGATCGAAGACCAGTCCAAGTTCATCAAGAACGCCTTGAGCGAAGTGAAGAAAGAAGCGCTGATGGGCGGCGTGCTGTCGATCCTGATCATCTTCTTCTTCCTGCGCGACGGCTGGAGCACCTTCGTCATCGGCCTGTCGCTGCCGGTTTCGATCATCGCTACCTTCTTCTTCATGGATCAGCTCGGCCTGAGCCTCAATGTGATGTCCCTGGCCGGCCTCGCCCTGGCGACCGGCATGGTGGTGGAAGACTCGATAGTGGTGCTGGAAAGCATCGCAAAGGAGAGGGAAC
>CAYWHO010000282.1:0-2964 GCA_964458195.1 uncultured Arenimonas sp. | reverse complement strand
TGTTCGCGCGAGCGGTAGAAGCGCTCGAATACGGCCGGGAAATCCGTCTCGATGTTGTCGAGGTGGAAGTATTCCTCGTACAGCTTGTGGTTGCAGCGTTCGCAGAACCAGAGCAGGCCGTCGTCCTCGTGCGCCAACCGGCGCCGCTCGATCACCAGGCCGATCGAATTGGGCATGCGCTGGGGCGAATGCGGCACGCGCGGGGGCAGGTAGAACATCTCGCCGGCCTTGATCGGCACGTCACGCACCTTGCCGTCTTCCTGCAGGCGCAGCACTGCCTCGCCCTCGAGCTGGTAGAAGAACTCCGGGCCTTCCTCCCAGTGGTAATCGGTGCGCTGGTTCGGACCGCCGACGATCATCACGATGAAATCGCCATCGACGATGCACTTATTGCCGACCGGCGGCTTGAGCAGGTGTCGGTGTTCGTCGATCCAGGCCTGCAGATTGAAGGCGGGCGTCAGCATGTCGGCGTCTCCTGGTTCATTTTCCCTGCGGCAGCACGGCCAGGCACTTGAGTTCGATCGCGATCGGCGTCGGCAGGGCGGTGATGCCCAGGGTCGTGCGGCAGGGCGCCCGTTCCGCATCGGGGAAATATTCGGCCCAGACGGCGTTGTAGGCGCGGAAATCGGCCGTCATGTCGGTCAGGTAAACCGTGACGTCCACCAGATCGTCCCAGCCGGCGCCGCTGGCTTCGAGCACGGCGCGCACGTTGGCGAACACCGAGTGGCACTGCTTGACGATGTCGTAACCGATCAGCCGCCCGTCGTCGTCGTGCACGTTGCCGGGGATGCTGTTGTTGCGTGGATCGCGCGGCCCGATGCCCGAGAGATAGAGCATCTGGCCCACCCGTCGCGCATGCGGATACAGGCCGACGGCCTTCGGCGCGTTGCCGGCGTGGATGGCGTCGCTCATGCCGTTTTCCCTTGCGAACGTACGCGCGCCACCGCCGTTTCCAGAGCCGGCGCCAGGTCTTCGGCCCGGTCCACGTCCATGCCCAGTTCACGGACCCGGCCGTCCAGCAGACTGTAGACCCAGCCGTGTACCGACAATGCCTGGCCGCGCGCCCAGGCGTCCTGGACGATGGTCGTCTGGCAGACATTGGCGACCTGTTCGATCACGTTGAGTTCGCACAGGCGCGCGTGCCGGAGCGATTCCAGTCCGGCTTCGGCCAGCAAGGGCGCGTGTTTCTGGGCGACGTCGGCGACATGGCGCAGCCAGTTGTCCACCAGCCCGACCCGGGCGCCGGTCAACGCCGCATGCACGCCGCCGCAACCGTAGTGGCCGACGACGAGGATATGTTCGACCTTGAGCACATCCACCGCGAACTGGATGGTGCTGAGACAATTGAGGTCGGTGTGCACCACGATATTGGCGACGTTGCGATGCACGAAGACTTCGCCCGGCTGCAGCCCGGTGATCTGGTTGGCCGGCACGCGGGAGTCCGAGCATCCGATCCACAGGTATTTCGGCGCCTGCAGTTGCGAGAGGCGCTTGAAAAAGTCGGGATCCTCCTCGCGAACCTTCTTCGCCCAGGCCTTGTTCCGTTCCAGCAGTTCTCGCAGTTCGCTCATGGGTCAGCCCAGGTTGATGCAGACGTTCTTGGGTTCGGTGAAGAAGCGCATGGCTTCGAGACCGCCCTCGCGGCCGAGGCCCGATTGTTTGACGCCGCCGAAGGGCGTACGCAGGTCGCGTTCGAGCCAGGTATTGATCCAGACGATGCCCGTCTCCAGGCGTTCGGCCACGCGGTGCGCCCGGCGCAGATCGCTGGTCCAGACGCTGGCGGAGAGTCCGTAAGGCACGGCATTGGCCAGCGACAGCGCTTCTTCTTCGTCATCGAAGGGCTGCAGGCTCAGCACCGGGCCGAAGATCTCCTCGGTATTGGTGCGCGTATACGGGCCCAGGCCTTCGAGGATGGTGGGCGCGACGAACCAGCCTTGTTCGCAGCGGCCCGGCGGCTGCACCGTGTCGCCGCCGCAGAGGACCGTCGCGCCTTCCTCGCGCGCCGTCCCGATGCAGGCCATGACCTTGTCGTGATGCGCTTTCGATACCAGTGGGCCTTGCTGCGTCGCCGGATCGTCCGGATCGCCGACGCGCAATCGTTTGGCCCGCGCGACCAACTCGTCGCGCACTTCGGCGTAGATACTGCGTTCGATCAGCATGCGCGAACCGCAGAGGCAGATCTGCCCGCTGTTCTGGAAAGCCGATCGCATCAGCGTGTCGAACAGGCCCGGTCGCGGCGCGTCGGCGAACACCAGCGTCGGATTCTTGCCGCCGAGTTCCAGCGATACCTTCTTCAGGCACGTCGCGCAGGCGGCGGCGATGCCCTGGCCGACCGCGGTACTGCCGGTGAAACTAACCGCCTTGATGCCCGGATGATCGACGATGGCCTGGCCGACTTTCGGGCCCAGGCCGTGCACGATGTTCAGCACGCCAGGGGGAAAGCCCGTTTCGTGCGCCAGTTCGCCCAGCATCCAGGCCGTCACCGGCGTGACTTCGCTGGGATTGGCCACGACACAGTTGCCGGCGGCCAATGCAGGCGCGATCTTCCAGGTGAACAGATAGAGCGGAAGATTCCAGGGGCTGATGCAGCCGACGACGCCGAGAGGTCGGCGCAGCGTGTAGTTCAGCCCGGCCTGGCCGTGGTGGGATTCGCTGGCGAACTGCGTCGCGGCGGCAGCGAAGAAGCGCAGGTTGCTGACTGCGCGGGGAATCTCGACCTCGCGGGCGAGGGCGAGCGGTTTGCCGGCATCGCGCGATTCGGCACGGGCGAACTCGTCGATCCTGGCCTCGAGCGCATCGGCCAGCCGATGCATCCAGCGTGCGCGTTCCGACGCCGGGAGCGCGGCCCAGGCGGCGAACGCGGCGCTCGCCGATTCGACGGCATCGGCGACGTCCTGGGCCTCGCCATCGGGGCAGAGCGCATGGCGCTGGCCCGTCGCCGGCTCGTGCACGTCCAGCCAGGTA
>CAYWHO010000281.1:0-2966 GCA_964458195.1 uncultured Arenimonas sp. | reverse complement strand
GGATGGTCCATCCGGATCGCCGCCATGACATGTACGGCCATATTAGTACTAATTGTTTAGTAGTTTGTCAAGCCGCTTTCGGCAGGCGGTGGCTTCCGCTTCAGCGGATAGCCTCGATCCATACAATCAGGGCCAGGATCAGGAAGCCCGGCACGTACAGGAACGACCAGAGGATCGACCTTTCGATCCATTTGCGGCGGGTCGTGACGGGCACGAGACGACCGCGAAGCCAATACCGCCTTTCCAGCAGGACCAGGAAGGCGATCAGGGCGACGAAATAGAACCAATAGACGATTTCGTTATGGAACAGAAAGATGTCCAACGCGGCGGTCAGCGCCAGGCTGGCCAACACGAAGCCGAAACGCAGCAGCCCCGCCAGGACGCCCGATGCGGGATGGCATTGCTCCCGCCTGCAGGAGGGGCAAGCCACGGGATTCGCCGGCGTGGAACTCAAGACGCGAGAGAAGTGGATGGGCCCGGCGCACTCGATGCATACGTACATGTTGCGAGCGACTCCAGTCGGTTCCGGGTCAAAGTGCTCGCAGCTGTTCGTCCACCGAGCGCGTCTTCTCGGTGCGGACATCGCCGGTGTGCAAGGTCGACTTGCGCTCGATCAGCAGGATCAGGCATTCCTGTTCGGCTATCGGGTTATGCCGCACGCCCTTCGGCACGACGAACATCTCGCCCGGGTTCAGCACGACGCTGCGGTCTTCCATCTCGATGCGGAAGACGCCGTCGAGCACGTAGAACATCTCGTCCTCGTGCTCATGGCTGTGCCAGGCCAGCGTGCCCTGCACCTTCGCCACCTTGATGTAGTTGTCGTCGAGCTCGCCGATCACCCGCGGCGACCACAGCTCGGTCAGCGAAGCGGCGAGATCGCGGGGGGAGATGCTGGACATAGACGCATCCGAAGTCGATACGCGTCCATGCTACGCTGCTTCGCTCATTTTTTCCGCTCGCTCTATCGCCCGGCAGCGACCAATACCCGTCGGCGTGCAGGCGTCATCTGGTAGCCACGCGGCGGGAATGGCCCGATGCCCATGGCTTCCTGCCACGCGACCAACGCATCCACTTCGCTGCCGGCGTGCTGCCAGGCCGCCAGCCACTGGCCGCCGTGGTCCTGATGCCACTCCGGAGAATCCCAGAGCCTCGGCGGATAGTGGTCGGCCAGCCAGGCCACCTGGCGATACCGCTCTCGTGCAACATCACGTTCGGACTCTGTCGTGGCGAGCGCGTACGCGAGGCGCGCGCCCGCGACACTCTCCCGCAAATCACCGGAGTTCAAAAGGCGCTCGCTGATACGACGGCAGGAGTCGAGCGAAGCCGGCAGTCCCGCCGTTCTTCGGCAACTATCCACCACCCCATGCAAGGGCGCGCCGGCGAAAGCCAGCGAACGATCAAACAGGGCAGCATCCAGACGGGCATCGTCTCCGCCGTACGCGCGACGTTGCCGTAGCAGTTCCTGCATCAGCAGCGACTTCGGCGCGACGAATCTCGGTGCGTCGGCCATGCGTCGCAACGCGAACTGCATCGCCGCATCGTCCTTCGAGATCCGCGCTGCTTCGAAAACCCACAACCAGGAATAGCCGTTGTCCGACTGCCCGCTGCGTAGGTGCGAGGCGAGATCCCGGTCCTCGCAGACGCCCGATGACCGGCAGCTCGATGCCAGTGCAGCGAATGCGGTTTCGTCCAGCGGTTGGCGCAGGAGTTGCGAGACCTCTTCCTGCATGCGCGCAGCGCCTGCCGAAGACTGAGACGCGAATTCCCCCGGCTGCCAAAGCGGCTCCTTCTCTGGTTCCAGCGCGAGTCGCAGCGCCATCGCGCGCGGCGTCCGTTGCGCCTCGAGATAGACGAGGAACCCATCGATGCTCTTGTACTGCCACGCCTTCGCCTCTTCGCCCTGCTTCCAGGCCACGGCACGAGGGCTGTAGTGCCGGTATAGCCAATCACTCAAGAGCCCGGCTTGCGAAATCGCCATGGCGACAAAAGCGAGCGCACCAACCCAGCCCAGAACGCGACGATGACTGGAACCTGCAAACGACATCGTATGCTCCTCCCACAGTGACCCGATCAGATCGGCCGGCAACTCGATCAGCAGCAGGCGCAACAGCGACACCTTGCGCTGTCTCGCATCCCTGCAACGGTCGCGCAGGACCTGACGCATGCATTCGGCGTATTCGCGCCGGAATGCCGGGGGAAAGAGAAACAGCAGCAGCGCGTAGCCGAGATCGATGATTCTCAACCACCATGGGTCTCGCGAGCGCTTTCTTGCCATCGCTCAGGCTCCGACGCGATTTCGCCGCGCGTACCGCACCAGCCTTTCGAGACGACTCGTTTCGGCCGCTGCCGTCGCTTTGCCAAGGCTGGTGATCCGGTAGTAGCGCCTGCGCTCGTCGTCTAGCGCTGCATCCGGTCGTTCGCCCGACTCGTCCACCAGACCGAGTTCCAGCAATTTTCTGATCGACGTGTACAACGTGGCGGGCCCGAGACGAGTGTCGCCCTGCGTCAGCGCTTCCACCGACTGCATGATGGCGTAGCCATGACGGTCGCCCGGCAGCAGCGCCAGCAGGACCAGGTGCATCGCATGGGTCATCGTGGGTTGCGGAGCGGGCTTGGGCATGACGCCTCCTAGTCGGAGATAGATATATCCATATCCGATATATATGTCAAGCATCCGCCATTCTCAAAAAATGGCTTCCACGAAAAATTACGCAGGCTTTACGCGCAGCCGCACCGCCGCGCGTAGCGGCTTTATGCCGCTCGGGCGGAAAGTAGCGGCAGTTTCCAAACCCCGGCTTCGCGATGCCCTTGTTCAAGCGGCCCGTCCGTATTTCGCTCATGGCTGCCGGCCTGGGTCTGGCCATCATCGCGCTCGCCGCCATCGTCCATTTCTGAGGATCGCCATGGGCACGTTCCTACTCTGGCTGCTGATCGTCGCCATCGGCGTGTACCTGCTGATCTCGATG
>CAYWHO010000280.1:0-3030 GCA_964458195.1 uncultured Arenimonas sp. | reverse complement strand
TCCTCGACGACCCGATCTTCAACGGGCTCGCCGTGTCGCTGATCTTCGGCATCCTCGTATCGACGGCGCTCACCCTGGTGGTGATTCCGCTGTTGTACTTCGGATTGTTGCGCCGGTCGAACGGCGCGGCCGCCGATACATCCCTCTCACCGGAGCACGTCGCATGAGCGAGAATCAGGAAATCCGCGTCACGCTGGAGCAGTTGGACGGCTATGCCTTTCGCGTCCAGTTCGATGGCGAGGGCATGGCAGCGCTGGAGACCGACGAACCGCCGCCGCTCGGTGCCGGCCAGGGCCCGAATCCGTCCCGCCTGCTGTTGGCCGCCATCGCCAATTGCCTGTGCGCCAGCCTGTTGTTCGCGCTGCGCAAGTTCCACAACCGTCCTGCTGCCCTGCAGGCGGTCGCCAGCGCGCGCCTGGAACGCAATGCCGAGGGACGCTGGCGGATCCCGCGGGCGACGGTTGAACTGCAGTTGGGCGAGGCGGCCGAATCGCACCAGCAGCTCGAACGCATCCTCGCGCAGTTCGAACAGTTCTGCGTGGTGACGCAAAGCGTGCGCCAGGGCATCGAGGTGGACGTGAGCATCCGCGATGCCGGCGGCCGCGTGCTGCTTGCCGGCCCGGAGCGATAGCAGCGATGCAGGTCGCCTGCCCGCATTGTCATGTACCCAACCGCCTGCCGGAGTCGCGTCTTCGCGAAGCGCCGGCTTGCGGGCGTTGCCATGCCGCGTTGTTCGACGGCCATCCGGTAACGTTGAATGCGGCCGCTTTCGAGGCGCACCGTGCCCGCAGCAACCTGCCCCTGCTGGTGGATTTCTGGGCGCCCTGGTGCGGGCCTTGCCGCACGATGGCGCCGCAGTTCGCGCAGGCGGCGGCCTTGCTCGAGCCGATCGCGCGCCTCGCCAAGATCAATACCGAGGACGAACCGGCGCTGGCGCAGAAGTACGGCATCCGCAGCATCCCGACGATGCTGTTGTTCCTGCAGGGGCGGGAAGCGGATCGTATTTCCGGCGCGCTGTCGGCAGCCGACATCCTCGCCTGGGTCCGGCAACGCTTGCCTGGAACCTCGTCCGCGTAAGCCGCCGGCGTTCGCCTGCGCTATTTCGCCAGCGCGTAGTTGATCATGTCGGCCAGGCGCGCGCCGGCCTGGCGCAGGCGCTGTTCGGCCAGCGGGCGGTGCTTGGCGATGTAATCGTCGCCGATCTCGTGTTTCGGCGGATAAAGTTCGCCCTGTTGCACCAGCTTGCAGGATTCTTCCACCCAGTCCACCGCAGGCCGATCCGACACTCGCGTGCGGTCGTAGGGCAGGGGCGATTGCCGTTCCAGTTCGGCCACGTAGTCGCTCGGCGTCAGGCCGCGCGATTTCAGGATGGCGCGATCCCAGATGCTGTGCAGGTTCGTGCCGTCTCCGGCGTAGTTGATCTGGAATTCGTTGCCGCCGCGATCGTCCTTGTAGCCGGCATGCAGCGGCTGGTGCGCATCGCCGACGATATGCACGAGGAACTTCAGCGCCTGGGCCCGTTCCGCATCGCTGCGCGTCTTGTCGGACAGGATCAGGAACTGCCGGTTGATCGCATTGACGGCGCAGTTGCCGTCGGGGCAGTCGCGTGGCGGCGTGTAGTGGCAGTCGGCGCGCGGGAAGTTGACGTAATGCCATTTCGAACTGGGCGCTTTGCGTTCCGGATCGGTCTCGCGCAGTTCGTCGGCCCAGTTGGCGACGCCGGCGAGCGTCGGCTCGGTCTCGCCGGCCAGCAGGCGCGTGACCTCGGCCTGGGCCGCGGGCTTGAGTTGGTGCTGGGCCAGTTCGCCGACGATGCGGTGACCGTCCTTGCCCCAGGCAAGGACCGTCGCCGGTGCCAAAAGAAGAAGGAAGGTGAGTGCTCGCATGGCCGCCGAGCTTAGCCGGCGGCCATGGCAGGCGCCAGTCTCAGAAGTTCCAGACGTAGGCCACGCCGTACACGAACGGATCGATCTTCACCTTTCCGAGTTTGGTGCCGTTCACGGAAACATCGGTGTCGATGTCGATCCAGCGCACGTCCACGCGCAAGGCCCGGTTTTCCGCCAGCTTGAAGTCCAGACCGGCATGGGCGGCCAAACCCCAGGAGTTGTCCAGGTCGAGATCCGCGCCGGCGAGCGGCCCGGTCGTGTCGGTGTCGAAAAACAGCGTGTAGTTCACGCCCGCACCCACGAAGGGCGAGACCTTCTCGCCGGCGAAGTGGTACTGCAGGGAAACCGTCGGCGGCAGGTGCTTGGTCGAGCCGGCCTTCACGCCATTGACGGAGATGTCGTGCTCGAACGGCAGCGAGGCCAGGACCTCGATCCCGAGGTTCGGCGTGACGAAATACTCGGCGGTCACCGTCGGACGCCAATTGCTTCCGACATCGGCGTCCAGCGTGCCGCCGGCCAGGCTGCCGTTGTCCGAGGCCGGATTGACGGAATGCGCGCCGAGGGAGAGGGACCAATCGCCCTTGTCGGCCGCGGCCGCCGGGGCGGCCAGGGCGGCCAGCAGGAGGCCGAGCGAAAGGCGCTGGCGGGAGAGCTTGTTCATGGGAAAACTCCAGTGGGGACTGGGTTCAGTGTCCCGCCGAGCGCCGAACGGGCGCTTGAGCGAGATCAAATCCCCGGCGGTAGGCCGGACGCGGCGCGCTTGCTAAAATTGCGGTTTCTCCCACCCTCGGCCGCTACCCGGCCTGCCTCCAGGAGTTCCCATGGCGATCAAGGTCGCGATCAATGGTTATGGCCGCATCGGCCGCAACATCCTCCGCGCGCTGTACGAGTACGGCCGCACGAATCAGATCCGGATCGTCGCGATCAACGACCTGGGCGACGCCAACACCAACGCCCACCTGACCCGTTTCGACACCGCGCACGGCCGCTTCAACGGCGAAGTCGCCGTGGACGGCGACCATATGGTGGTCAACGGCGATCGCATCCGCGTCTGCGCCGAACGCGATCCGGCCAAGCTGCCCTGGGCCGAACTCGGCGTCGATGTCGTCGGATCACGAGGAGCAAGACCATGAATTCGAACTTC
>CAYWHO010000279.1:0-3048 GCA_964458195.1 uncultured Arenimonas sp. | reverse complement strand
CCCGGATGCATCAAGGCCCGTTGCCCGCGATAGCCGCAGGCGTACCAGCCCAGGCTGTAGCCATCGCAGTCGATTTCGCCATCGGCGAGTTTCGCCTGCGCGATGGGCTGCTGCGAACGTTCGAACACCGTGTCGGCGAACCCGGCGCGTGCACCGCCGGTACCGAGGTTGGCTTGCATCCACCGCGCCATCGCGCGCGGCGAGGCCACGAGTCCGCCCGCGGCGTGCATCACCGCATCGGGCTTCGGTTCGAGCGCTCGCCATCGCTCGCCGTCCCATTGATGGTTCCAGGACAGCTGCGCAACGGGAACGGTCGTAGTTCTCGGCGACACGTCGTCGAGTTGCAAAGGACGCAATACGGCTTCATCCAGCCAGTCGCGCCAATTGCGTCCGGTTCTTGCCTCCAGCGCCGCGCCGTAAACCAGGTCGCCGAGATTGGCGTAGCGGAAGCCTGGCGTGCGCGACTTCACTTCCATCGCCAGCAGCGCCGGATAATCGGCCGCCGGCACATCGCGCACATAGGCCGTGAGGAAGTTGAGCGTATCGGTAGACAAGCCCTCCTGATGCGACAGCAGATCGGCCATGCTGATCTTTCGCGCGTCGGCCGGCGCCGGCAGCTGCAGCTCCGGCCATATCTCGGCCAGCGTCGTGGTCAGCGGCAACTCGCCGCGCTCGTCGAGCACGGCCGCCAACAGGCCGACGAAAGACTTCGTTTGCGATGCGATGTAGAAGCGGGTGTCGGCATCGGCCAAACGATCCGCATCGGCACGTGCCCGGCCTTGCACGTGCATCCAGGGCGAGGCGTCGCCCTGGACGATCACCACCGCTGTTGCTGGCGCCGAACCCGGCACGCGCGCCACGGCGTCGAATGCCTGCTGGATCGGTGCGATCAAGGACGCCGATACGGGCGGTGCAGACGATGCGTTGGATCTGGAGTTCGCCGCCACGGCTGCCGCCGGACATAGCGACAGCAAGAGCAGAGGAAAAGTGATGCGGCACAGGCAAAGTCTCGACACGATCGCTCCCAGGAACCGGGCATCGGCGCCCGTTTGCCGAGAGATACATCGTCGTGGCCCGCGGTTGCAGGAACGCTTCACCTGGGCTGTAGGGTGGGCTGTAGGGTGGGCTGTAGGGTGGGCTGTAGGGTGGGCTTTAGCCCACCGCAATCACTATCGGAACAATCGCAAGCCCCACGCCACACCGACATCCATCTACGCCGCCGCCCGCACCGCCTCGTCGCGCCTGAGCCAGAACCACACCGCCAGCGCCACCATCACCAGCGGCAGCACGAAACCGAATTCGTCGATCGCGTAGGGCGTGATCTCGCCGCTGGCGCCGGTCATCGGCGTAAAGAACGCCTGGATGAAGAGATTGTGGCTCGCATGCATCACGGCGGCGGTCCACAGGCTGCCGGAACGCAGGCGGAACCAGGTCATGATGAAGCTGCTGGCCACCACCATCGTCATGAAGCAACTGATCGCGAACCACGGCGGCGTGCCGCCGTTGTAATCGGCGAACACCAGGCCAGGAATATGCCAGGCGCCCCAGATCAGACCGACGATCAGCGAGGCCTTCGTGTATCCCATGCGTCCCGTCAATGCCGGCGCCAGGAATCCGCGCCAGCCGATTTCCTCGCCGAGCGCACGCGACAGGCTCTGCACCATGCCGACCGTGCCGGTAAGCAGCAGGAAGACGAGCACGTTGCCAGCGGCTGAGCCGGTGGACCAACCCAGGGTCTCGGGCAACGGGTCGATGAACTCGGGGTTGCCGAATACGCCCAGACCCGTCGCCCAGACGATGGCGTAGGCCACCAGTGCATAGCCGAACGGCACCAGATAGGACCGCCATTGCCATCGCCATTCGCCCCAGCGCCAGCCGAGGAAATCCATCGGGATCCCGCGCAGCCAGCAGGTCAGGATCGCCGCAAGACCAGGGCTCCACATCAGTCCGGTCAGGTACAGACGATTGCCCGACATGATCTTGCCGGTCGCCAGCGGCACGACGTAGAACACCGCACTCAGGAGGACGAACAATCCGAGGAACGTCCAGATGGACCGCGTGTCCATGCGTTGCATGTCGTCCCCTGCACCGATCTCCTGGCGGGGAACGCTAACCGTGCGCACTGCTTTGCACAAGTGTTGGGGCTGTTCCAGGCGGGGAGGCGCCTGGGCCACCGATGGCCCTACTTTTTCTCGGAAGCGCGCAGCGACGACTTCCGGCGATGGCCGTCGTCGCGGGGCCCGCTACTCCTCCGATTCGTCCGTGGGCAAGGGACCGGGCGCGACGTGCCGCGCGGCCCACATGTTGTCCACGAGGTTCGGATAGCGACGGCCAGCCTGCATCGCGCGAGTGCGTGCGGCTTCCACCTGCACGGGAGTGAGCGGTCGCGACTTGCCGGCCGGACGCTTGCGCTTCCAGGGCGGGAGATCGGAGGGATCGATGACGCCGCGTCGTTTCATGCGCTTCGCTTCCGGCGAGCGAGCGAGCATCGCGCGTCCCGCGTGAAACAGAGATCAACATTCGACACCGCCAATGCAACGGCGATGCGGTGTGCTTCTGGCGGTCCCGGGTATCGTGCCTTCGGCATTCAACCCGGGCTACGGCGGTGCGGCGTGCTTCTGGCGGTCCCGGGTATCGTGCCTTCGGCACTCAACCCGGGCTACGATCCATCCACGACGACGCATGGCGGGCCAGAGATGCTGATCGAACGCCAAATCGGTTGGGCTTTCAACGGTGTGGCGATGCTGATGCTCGTGCCGACTGCGAATGCGTTGCTGCACGGACAGCCCCAGCCCTATCGCACGGCTACCGCTATCGCGCTCGGGCTGGCGGTGCTCGGCAGCCTGTTCGGCACGGCCGTCGCCGCCTCGCACGAGTCGCCTTCTGCGCGCGGGGTCGGCTTCGCCATTTCCGGCCTGCTCTCGCTGGGTTTCACGCTCGGCCATCTGCTTTGCGCCTGGCAAGTGGCGAATCCGGCCTGGCGCATCGTCGCCCTGTGCTTCGCGCTCGGGCCCTTCCTGGTATGGGCGGCGTTGCTGTGGCGATTCC
>CAYWHO010000278.1:0-3053 GCA_964458195.1 uncultured Arenimonas sp. | reverse complement strand
CCAAGGCCCCATTGACACACGGACAGCTGAGATGAACAACGCGACAGGTCAGCGGGGCTTTGGGCAGTATTGCTGCCCATACATATTAACCAAAAAATAACCAAAGGTTTCTCGCGGAGCTCCCGTATGGTCGCGGATAAGCTTGCTGGTATCAGCTCGGAAGGACGGCCGCGCCGCTATGACTGAACGCCAGACGAAACCTGGGCGCACCATCTGGATCGGCGAGGTTGAGCGCCCGCCATCGCAGGACGAGAGGACCGTGTCGATCAGATCGGGGCCGGAACAAAGCCGGGTGCGCTATCGCGCAATGCGGCTAATGTGATAACTCAATCCACGTAGATGGTCTTGATGTTCATGAACTCGTGGATGCCGTGCTCGGCGAGTTCGCGGCCGAAGCCCGAGGATTTCGTTCCGCCGAAGGGCAGGCGCACGTCGCTGCGCACCAACGCATTGACGAAACAGGCGCCGGCGCGAAGCTGGCGCGCGACGCGCTCGCCGCGCGCCTTGTCGCCCGACCAGACACTGGCGCCGAGGCCGAAGACGGTGTCGTTGGCGACGCGAACCGCTTCGGCCTCGTCCTTCACGCGGATCACGCCGGCGACGGGCCCGAACAATTCCTCGTCGTAGGCCGGCATGCCGGGCGCCACGCGATCGAGGATCGACGCCGGGTAATGCGATGCGCCCTGCCCCGGTTCGCAACCCAGCAAGGGTTTCGCACCCGCCGCGATGCTGCGTTGCACCTGGCCATGCAGTTCGTCGCGAAGATCCGCCCGCACCATCGGCGCGAGCGTGGTGCCGTCGGCATTCGGGTCGCCGACCTGCAGCTTCGACGCGGCCTCGACGAAACGCCGGACGAACTCGTCGGCGATGCCTTCGGTGACGATGAAGCGCTTGGCGGCGATGCAGGTCTGGCCGGCATTGGCGAAACGCGAACCGATCGCTACGGGACTCGTCTTGTCGAGATCGGCATCGTCGAGCACGACGAAGGGATCGCTGCCGCCCAGTTCCATCACGCATTTCTTCAGATGCTGTCCGGCCGTGGAAGCAACGGAGCGCCCCGCCCGCTCGCTGCCGGTCAGGGTGACGGCATGCACGCGAGGGTCGGCGATGACTTTCGCCGCCATCGCATTGTCGATATGCAAGACGCCGAACACGCCCTCGGGAACGCCGGCCAGCGCCAGCATCTCGGCGATGGCGTCGGCGCAACGCGGCACATTGGTCGCGTGCTTGAGCAGGGCGACATTGCCGGCCATCAAGGCCGGCGCCAGGAAGCGGAAAACCTGCCAGATGGGGAAATTCCACGGCATCACGGCGAACACGCAGCCCAGCGGCTCGTAGGAAACATAGCTGCGCGTCGCTTCGGTCGGAATCGACTGGTCGCGCAGGTAGTCGCCGGCGTGGTCGGCGTAGTAATCGCAGGCCCCGGCCGATTTCTCGATCTCGGCCAGCGCTTCGCGCCGCAGCTTGCCCATCTCGGCCGTCATGATGCCGGCGATGCGTTCCCGGTGCTGCCGCATGGCCGCGGCGATGCGCCGCACGAAAGCCGCGCGTTCTTCGAGCGCCAGCGCCGACCAGGCGGGAAACGCCGCCTGTGCGCGGGCCAGCGCCGACTCGACCGCTTCCGCGCCCTGGTAGTCGTAGCGGTACTCGACCTCGTCGCTCCAGGGATTGACCACTTCGACGCTCATCGCCTGCTCATCCTTGCTGCAGCGCCAGCTGCATGTCGCGTTGCCGTCGCTGCTCCTCGCGACGCATCCACCACCAGCCGATCACTGCCACCAGCGCGACCAGCGTCACCATGATCGTCGCCAGCGCATTGATCTTCGGATTCAGCCCCAGCCGCACCGACGAGAAAACCTTGATCGGCAGCGTGGTCGAACCCGGACCGGTGACGAAGCTGGAGATCACCACGTCGTCCAGCGACAGGGTGAAGGCCAGCAGCCAGCCCGAGACCAGCGCCGGCGCGATGATCGGCAAGGTGATCTGGAAGAACACCTTCACCCGGTTGGCGCCGAGATCCATCGCCGCCTCTTCCAGCGACTTGTCCAGCTCGGCCATGCGCGAGGAGATCACCACGGTGACGAACGCCAGGGTAAAGGTGACGTGGGCGATCCAGATCGTGAGTACGCCCTTGGGCTGGAAATCCTCCACGCCCATGCCCTTGAGCACGTTGCCGACCGATACGAACAGCAGCAACAGCGACAGGCCGAGGATGACTTCGGGCATCACCAGCGGCGCGGTGCCGAACAAAGTGCGGCTGCGGAAATGCCGCATGCGTGTCATCACCAGCGACGCCAGCGTGCCCAGCACCACTGCGCCGGTCGCGGTGAAGAAGGCGATCTTCAGGCTGAGCAGGGCCGCATTGATCATGTCGTCGTCGCGGAACAGCTCCCCGTACCACTTGAACGAGAACCCCGACCAGACGGTCGCGAGGCGACTCTCGTTGAAGGAGTACACCATCAGGATGAGGATCGGAACGTACAGGAAGGCGAAGCCCAGCCCCAACACGGGCCAGGCGAACCAGTTGCCGCGCGCGGTGGTTCCGCTCATGTCAGCTTTCCTTCCATCTCGCGCTGCTGCACCCTGTTGAAGATCAGGATCGGGACGAGCAACAACAACAGCATCGAGATCGCCACCGCGGAAGCGCGCGGCCAGTCGGTCGCCGCGCTGAAGTCGTTGACCAGCTGGCGGCCGATCATCAACGTGTCCGGGCCGCCGAGCATTTCCGGAATGACGTACTCGCCGACCGCCGGGATCATCACCAGCATGCAACCGGCGACGATGCCCGCTTTCGACAACGGCAGGGTGATGCGCAGGAAGGCCTGCCAGGGTTTGGCGCCGAGATCGTAGGCCGCCTCCAGCAGGCGGTTGTCGTGCTTCATCAGGTTGGTGTACAGCGGCAGGATCATGAACGGCAGGTAGCAGTAAACGATGCCGATGTAGGCCGCCGTAGGCGTGTAGAGGATTTTCAGCGGCTCGTCGATCAGCCCGATCTTGATCAGGAGATTGTTGACCAGACCATTGTTCTTGAGGATGCCGACCCAGGCATAGAT
>CAYWHO010000277.1:0-3054 GCA_964458195.1 uncultured Arenimonas sp. | reverse complement strand
CGCTGATTCATGCACGACTGCGTTTGAGGGAGAGCGATGCATGTCGTGCCGTCCAGGTGCGCTCGCATTGCCCATGACCGGATTCGCACCAATCGCTGGGCGGAATCCGGACATCGACAAAAAAAGCCGGGGCAAGCCCCGGCTTCTTCGCGTAGCGCGCCGCTGACTACTGCGCCTTGACGCCGAACTCGCCGTAGGCCTTCAACTGCTCGGCCACGGCGGCCGGATCGCCGACGACGACGATCGACTGCGTCTCGGGCGAGAAATACTTCTTGCCCATGTCGCGGACCTGCTCGGCATTCACCTTCTGGATCATCGGCACGTACTGGCCGAGGAACTCCGCCGGCAGGCCGAGCAGCCAGTTGCCGGCCAGGGTGCCGGCCACCGAAGCCTGCAACTGGTTGCTGATCAGGTAACCGCCGGCGACGTAGCGCTTGTTCATGTCGAGCTCGGCCGGCGACACCAGTTCGGTGCCGATGCGGTTGTATTCGCCGAAGAATTCCTTCAGCGCCGCGCCGGTCACGTCGTTGCGCACATCGGCGCCGCCGACGATGCTGCCGCCGTTGCGATAGGTGCGCGAACTGGCCGATGCGCCGTAGGTATAACCCTTGTCCTCGCGCAGGTTCTGGTTCACGCGGCTGCTGAAACCGCCGCCGAGGATCGTGCTGGTCAACTTCAGGGGCACGTAGTCGGCTTCGGTCGCGGCGATCGCGGGACGGCCCAGTCGAATGGTCGATTGCACGCTGCCCTTGCGTTCGAGCAACTGCTTGCTGATCGGCGTGCTGCGCACGGATGGGGCGGTATCGGGCAAGGCCGAGCCCGAGGCCTTCCAATCGCCGAACGCCGCTTCGGCCAGCTTGAAGGCCTCCGCTTCGCTGATGCGGCCGGTGATCACCAGCAAGGCGCGATCGGGGCGGAAGCGCTGGGCATGCGCGGCCTTCAGGCCCTCGCTGGTGGTCGCCGCGATGGAAGTCTGCGTCGGCTGCGTGCGGGCATAGGGATGATCGCCGTACAGCGACGCCGCCAGGGCGCGTTCGGCGCGGAAACCGGGCTGCGCTTCCGATACCTTCAACGATTGCAGGGCGTTCTTCTTGGCCAGTTCGACCTCGCCGGCCGGGAAGGCCGGTTGGCGCGCCACATTGGCCAGGAGGCTCATCATCGGCCCGGCATGCGAGGCCAATGCGTCACCGTACAACGTGATGCCGTCGAAACCGGCGTTGGCGCCGACCGAACCGCCCATGCCCTGCGCCGTCTCGGCGATCTGGCGCGAGTCGAGCTTGTCGGTACCCTCGTTCATCAGGCCGGCGAGCAGGGTCGCGAAACCCTGTTGTCCGGCGCCGTCGGCGGCAAGTCCGGCGCCGCGGAAGGCCAGCACGTAATCCACGCGCGGCAGGCCTTCGCGCGGCAACACCCAGACGGTCAAACCGTTCGAGAGCGTGCGCTTGGCGATCTGCGGCACCGGCAGGGGCTTGTCCTGCGCATACGGCGGCAGTTCCTTCGGCAATGCGACATCGGCGCCAGCGAACGCAGCGGGTGCGAGCAGCGAGGACACGATCAGTGCGAGCAAAGTCTTTTTCATGGTCGTCTCCTCAGTTCTTGGCCGCGGGCGCGGCGGCGGCCGGTGCAGCCATCATCGCGGCCGGCTTGCGGTCGATGACGGTGCGGTTGGCCTTGGTCAGATAGGTGGCGGCGACGCGCTTGATGTCGTCGGAGGTAACGGCCTCGATCCAGCCGGGAATCTTGTTGGCGACGGCGGCATCGCCCCACAGCGTCTGCAGCTTGGCCAGCGTGTCGGCACGGCTGAGGAAGCCTTCGAGACCGTTGTACCAGTCGGCCAGCATCTGCGTCTTGACGCGCTTGAGCGTCGCCTCGTCCACGCCGTTGGCGGCGATCTTGGCGATGTCTTCGTCCATCGCGGCCAGCAAGGCATCGGCGCTGCTGTCGGGCTTGTACAGCGCGAACACGGTGAACAGGGTCGGGCCGTCGTATTCCCAGGGGCTGGTCAGGCCGAACAGCACGTCCATGTTCAACGCGAGTTCGCGGCCCTTCACCAGGCCCTGGTAGAACACCGAGGCGTCGCCATCGGCGAGCAAGGTCCCGAGCACCGCCATCGGCACCTGGTCCTTGCTGCCGCGGTCGGGCATCTTCCAGGCCGCCGCGATCGCCGGCACCTGCGCCAGCGCGTCGCTCTGCTGCACGCGCTTCTCGGCCGTGTTCAGGCCTTCGCGATAATCGGGCGCGGCCGGCGTCGGGCGCGAGGCGATACCGCCGAAATATTTCTGCGCCAGCGCGAAGCCCTGTTCCGGCGTCACGTCGCCGGCGATCGACAGCACGGCGTTGTTCGGTCCGTAGTAGTCGCGGTGGAAGGCTTCGACGTCGGCCAGGTTGGCGTTTTCCAGGTCCTGGAAGCTGCCGTAGCCGTCGTGGTTGTTCTCCCATTTCTGGAAGGCATGCTGGCCGATGTCGATCCACATGAAGCCGCCGTAGGGCTGGTTCTTCACGTTGACGCGGATCTCTTCCTTCACCACGTCCTGCTGGTTCTTCAGCGTTTCGGGATTGAAGTCGAGCGTGCGCATGCGATCGGCTTCCATCCACAGGATGGGCTCGATGGCCGAGACCGGTGCGGTTTCGATGTAGTTGGTGAAGTCGGCGCGGGTCGAGCCGTTGTTGCGGCCGCCGCCGCCGGTGATGACGCTGTCGAACACGCCCTTCTTCGCGTTCGGCGTGCCCTGGAACATCAGGTGCTCGAACAGATGGGCGAACCCGGTGCGGTTCTTCGGCTCGAGGCGCATGCCCACGTGATAGACGACGCTGACGCCGACGGTCGGCGAGCTGTGGTCTTCCGACACGACCACGGTCAGGCCGTTGTCGAGCTTCTTCACGGCGACCGGAAGATCCCAGCGGTCCTTGTCGGAGGCGGAGGCCGACCCGACGAGCATGAGCCCGGCGATCAGCAAGGAAAGGGGACGACGACGCATGGCAACCTCGACTTCAGGGGCGAAGCCATCAGGCTAACGCCGGCAAGGCGGGACGGGCCCGTGGCTGAAGTCACGG
>CAYWHO010000276.1:0-3083 GCA_964458195.1 uncultured Arenimonas sp. | reverse complement strand
CGTCTATTTCATCAGCGCCGCGAAGGAGCGCAACCCGGCGGCGGCCATGGCCCTGTCCCAGCGCCTGGGCTGGACGCCGGCGCCCTGGAAATAGTTTCCTTCTGCCTGTGACGAATCGCCCGCTGCAGCGAATCATGGTTCAGAAGCAGCCCTGCGGCTGTCCGGAACCGACTCGATGCTCGAAGCCGTTGCCAGCATGAATCTTGACGCCCGCCAGGCGTTCGGCGAGCTGCTGCAGCGGCATCGGCGCATCGTTTTCAAGGTCGCGCATACCTATGCCTGGGATCCGGACGACCGCGACGATCTCGCACAGGAAATCGCCGCCCAGCTATGGCGCGCGTATCCGGGCTACGACCCGTCGCGCTCGTTCTCGACCTGGATGTACCGCATCGCGCTTAACGTGGCGATCTCGCATGTGCGTTCCAGCACGCAGCGCGACCGCCATTCGGTGGCGCTGGACGACAGCCTGCACGAGGTCGCCGACGAACGCAGCGGCGACCCCGAAAGCCAACAGCAGCTGCGGGCCCTGCAGCGGGTCATCGCCGGCCTCGATCGCATCAACCGCGCCCTGCTCCTGCTCTACCTGGAAGACCGCAGCAACCGCGAGATCGGCGACATCCTCGGCCTCAGCGAAAGCAACGTCTCCACCAAGATCAGCCGCCTCAAGCAGCGCATCCGCAACGACCTGTCCTGAACCCCGGGACGAACAGGAAAGACACCATGGAACTCGACGAACTCAAGAACGCCTGGCAGACCCTCGATCGCCGGCTGGAAAAGCAGAACTCCCTGCAGTTGCAGATCTACCGCGACGGCAAGCTCGACACGATGCGCCGCAGCCTGCGGCCCTTGCGCTGGGGCCAGGCGCTGCAGATGATCCTCGGCGCCGGCATCGTCATCCTGTCGGCCGCATTCTGGAACCGCTATTCCTACGACAGCGCGATGCTGATCGTCGGCATCGTCATGCACGTGTACGGTATCGCCTGCATCATCGCCGGCGGCATCGTGCAGGGCGGCATCAGCGAGATCGACCACTCCGCGCCGGTACTGACGATCCAGAAACAACTCGCCATCGTGCGCCGCCGTTACGTGCTCAGCGGCATGATCGTCGGCCTGCCCTGGTGGTTCCTGTGGGTGCTGGTCCTGGTGATGCTGGTGAAAGCCGGTACTGGCCTGAACCTGTTCGTGCAGGCGCCGTGGCTGGCCTGGGGCGGCATCGTCGGCGGCATCGCTGGCCTGTTGGCGACCTGGTGGTTCCATCGCTGGTCGCGCGACCCGTCGCGACCGAAGCTGGCGAAATTCATGGACGACAGCGTTACCGGTTCGAGCCTGCGCAAGGCGCAATCGTTGATCGACGAGATCGCGGCGTTCGAGCACGACTGATCGCAACGCATTGAACGCGATGCATTGAACCCGCGCGGCGCCCGCCGCGCTTCCCGCAAACCCGTGCCGTCGGAGGGCCTTGCCTTCCGCGTCGGCCTCGTTCGTCCGCCTTCAGGAGAAACCTGATGCAAACCGTTCCGCTTCCCTCCTCCGATCGATTGCACGGCCTCGATGCCCTGCGCGGCATCGCCCTCGTGCTCGGCGTCGTCGTGCACGCCAGCATGGCCTTCCTCCCCGGCGCGCAATACTTCTGGGTCGCGCACGACACGCAGCCCGAAACCGCGCTCGGCCTCGCCTTCTACGTGCCGCACATGTTCCGCATGCTGCTGTTTTTCCTGCTGGCCGGCTTCTTCGGCCGGCTCGCCCTGCATCGCCTGGGCGTGCGCGGCTTCATCGTCGATCGCGCGCGTCGCTTCGGCCTGCCGCTCGTTGGCGGCTGGTGGATTTCGTTCACGGCCATCGTGCTCGTGCTCGCCTGGGGTGCGATGTTGGCCAATGGCGGCAGCCTGCCGAAGGAAACGCCGGCCGGGCCCGCGTTCACGCCGGGCGATTTCCCGCTGACGCATTTGTGGTTCCTCTATGTGCTGCTGCTCTGCTACAGCGGTGCCCTGCTCGTTCGCGGCCTGGTCCTGCTGGTCGACAAGAACGAACAGCTGCGTGCGCCGATCGACCGGATCATGCGTGGCGTGATGAGCCCGTTCGCATCCGTGCTGCTGGCCGTGCCGCTGGCTGCTGGCCTGTTCTTCCAATCGAAGTGGTATGCATGGTTCGGCATTCCGACGCCGGACCAGTCGCTGTATCCGAATCTGCCGGCAATCATCGGCTTCGGCAGCGCCTTCGCGACCGGCTGGCTGCTGCATCGCCAGCAGGACCTGCTGCGCGCACTCGAACGTCGTTGGATGTTCCATCTCGCGCTGGCGATCGCCTGCACGGCGACCTGCTTGTCGATGACCGGTCTGTCGCCATTGTTGATTCCGGCGAAACAGGACATGCATGGCCTCGTGTATGCCGCGAGTTACGCCATCGGCGGCTGGAGTTGGAGCCTGGCCCTCGTCGGTCTTTGCCTGCGCTTCCTGTCCGGCTTCAGCGCCGTGCGCCGCTACCTAGCGGATGCCTCGTACTGGATCTATCTGGCGCACCTGCCGCTGGTGATGGCCCTGCAGGTCGCGATGACCCGGGTCGAATGGTCGGCATGGGTTGAATTCGCGCTCGTGCTCGCCGCGTCGATGGCCCTGTTGCTGGCGAGCTATCACTGGCTCGTGCGCGATCGCTGGCTCGGCAACCTGCTCAACGGCCGCAAGCGGGCAAATACGCCCGTTGCGAAAACGGCTCCGCCCGCATAGCCCGGGTTGAGGCCAACGGCCGAAGCCCGGGATGGCCGCAGAGGTATCGACACGACGTAGCCCGGGTTGAGCGCTACAGGCGCGAAGCCCGGGAATATTCCGCTAGCGTCCGGCGACACGCGTCGCTCCCACATCCGGCGGTCCCGGGCTTCAACCCGATGAGGCCGGGTTTCAGCCCGGGCTACTTGAATGACTTCGCGCACGAGCTTGGGGCATCATGCGCACATGCAAAAGATCGAATTCCGCCTCGACCCCGACCGCGATCATGTCGAACTGCACCACCTGCTCAAGCTGACCGGCCTGACCGACAGCGGCGGCATGGCCAAGCAGGTCGTCGCCAGCGGCGACGTCAGCGTCGAC
>CAYWHO010000275.1:0-3089 GCA_964458195.1 uncultured Arenimonas sp. | reverse complement strand
CTTCGCCGCCCAGGCGCTGGCGGTGATCCGTACTTGCGGGCTGGATCCGTCCAAGGTCAACCCGCTCGGTGGTGCGATCGCGCTCGGTCATCCGCTCGGCGCGACCGGCGCCATCCGCACCGCGACCATCGTGCATGGCCTGCGCCGTCGCAAGCAGAAGTACGGCATGGTGACGATGTGCATCGGTACCGGCATGGGTGCCGCCGGCATCTTCGAAAGCCTCTGACGACCGCTGGAGCGGCAGGATACTCGCGCATGGACTACGCGGAAATTTTTCGGCATCGGGGGCATCTTTACGACCAGGCCATGCGGGAGTTCCCGCTGGTGCGTCGCAACGAACTCGCCTACGTCTTCAAGGCCAATGCGCTCACGGGCAGCGAGTCCGTACTCGACGTGCCCGCCGGCGGCGGTTATCTGAAGCATGTGCTGCCCGAAGGCGTAATGCTGACCGAGCTGGAAATTTCCGACGGATTCCATGGCGATCCGCGCGTGGTGCCGACCTTCGGCCCCTGGAACGTCGGCCGCTTCGACCGATGCGTCTGCCTCGCCGCCTCGCATCACATCACCGACAAGGTCCGTTTCCTGCGGCTGCTGCGCGAGCATTTGCGCGACGACGGCATCCTGCATCTGGGCGACGTGGACGCGAGCCTGCCCCAGACGCGCTTCCTGGACGGCTTCATAGGCCGCTACAACGGCACCGGGCACGACGGCATGTACCTTGACGGCGAGCTGCCGCAACTGGCACGCGAGGCCGGACTGCGCGTCGTGCGCGACGAGCTGCTCGACACCGCCTGGCGCTTCGACGACGAAGCCTCTGGGCTGCGTTTCGTCGGCTTGCTGTTCGGCATCCACGACTATCCGCAGGATGAACTCGTCGAAGAGCTCAAGCGCCTGGGCTGGCGAAAGGACGGCGACGGTTGGTTGCTTCCGTGGACGCTGCGCTACGTGGACATGCGCGCGGCCTGAAGCCTAGGCTTCTCGCCAGGCGCGCCAGGCGTCCTTCGCTTCCAGCCACCAGTAAGTGAGCTGGGCACCGGCGAAACCCGCGGGCTTGAGCGCCGAAACCAGGCCGTAGTCGGCGAACTCGCGCCAGCGCTCGTCGCCTTCGGCAATGGCCGATGCCAAGACCTCGCCCGCGAATGTCGTCGGCGCGACGCCATGCCCGCCGAAGGCCTGGGCCAACCACAAACCATCCTCGACCTGGCCGATCTGCGGCATCTCGTGTCGCGCGTAGCTCATCAGCCCGGACCAGGCGTATTCGATCCGGACGTCATCCAACGACGGGAACACCTTGAGCATGTCGCGACGAAGCAGGCGTCGCACCTGCGTCGGAGAGCGATCCAGCACGGAGATTCGCCCGCCCCAGAGCAACCGGTCGTCCGGCAACGGGCGATAGTAGTCGAAGGCGAAACGGGTGTCGTAGATCGCGGCGCGCGTGCGCAGGATGTCCTGCATGCGCGCATCCAGGGCTTCGGTGACCATCACGTACGTCGCTATCGGCAAAACGCCGGCATCGACCTTGCGGCGCAGGCCGGCGAGATAACCGCCGCAGGCCAGAACGACCTGTTTCGCGTGCACGACGCCGTTCGGCGTGCGTACTCGCCACCCCGACGCGATCCGCTCCAGCGCGACGGCAGGCGATCGCTCGAACAGGGCCGCGCCCTGCCCGATCGCCGCGCGGGCGATTCCACGAACGTAATCCAGCGGCTGGAAATGCATCGCGTTGGCTTCGAACAAGGCATCCGAATAGCGCTCGCTGCGAACGAGTTCGCGCAATTGGGCACGCGGAACGAAGGCGAGCTCGCGGTCGAAATGCCGCCGCATCAGATCGCGGCATTCGTGCAGGACCTTGGGGTCGCGGAACCAGTTGGTCCAGTACACGCCGGCATCGACCGGTCTGCATGGGATGGAATAACGACCGATGCGCGAACGGATGAGTTCGATGCCCTCGATCGTCCCGCCATACAGGCGCTTCGCGCGCTCCGGCCCCAGTTCGCGCAGCAAGTCGGCCGGGCTGCGCGAGAACCCGCCGAAAACGAAACCGCCGTTGCGCCCCGAAGCGCCGTGGCCGACGGATCGCGCTTCGAGCAGGACCACGCCGTGCACGCCGCGCTCGACCAGCCCCAGCGCCGTATTCAGCCCGGCGAAGCCCCCGCCGACGATGCAGACCTCGGCGTCGCGCGTGCCGGCGAGTTCCGGAATGGCAGGGGCGGCGGCGGCCGTCGCGAGGTAATAGTTCTGCCCGGGCAGCCCCTGGCCAGCGACGCGCGTCGCCATGGCGGCGGCTCAGGTGCCGAGCGCGTTGCGCATGTACGCGCGTGCCGGTTCGGCCAGGTCGTCGTGATCGAGCGCGTACTGGATCGTGGCCTCTATGAGGCCGATGCGGCTGCCGCAATCGAAGCGGCGGCCCTCGAACCGGTAGGCCAACGCGCGCTCTTCTTGCAGCAGGGTCGCGATGGCATCGGTCAACTGGATTTCGCCGCCCGCGCCAGGCTTGGTTTTTTCCAGCAGTTCGAAGATGCGGCCGCTGAGTACGTAACGCCCGACGACGGCCAGCGTGCTGGGCGCCGCTTCGGGCCTCGGTTTTTCGACGATGGCCGAGATGCCGCCATGGCGACCACTGAAATCGCTGGTGGCGACGATGCCGTAGCTGCCGGTCTGTTCGCGCGGCACGTCCTGTACGGAAATCACGCTGGCCTGTTCGCGCTCGGCCAGTTCGGCCATCTGCTTGAGCGCGCCCGGGCCGCGATTCCAGATCAGGTCGTCGGGCAGCAGGACGGCAAAGGGTTCGTTGCCGATCACCGGTTTCGCGCACAGCACCGCATGGCCCAAGCCCAGCGCTTCGGCCTGGGTGACGAACACCGCCCGTACGTGGCGCGGCAGGACGTCGCGGATCAACGCCAGCAATTCCGACTTGCCGGATTTCTCCAGCTTCTGTTCGAGTTCGTAAGCCTTGTCGAAATAGTCGGCGATGGCGTGCTTGTAGCGGTTGGTCACGAACACCAGCGTGTCGCAGCCGGCTTCGACCGCTTCCTCGACCGCGTACTGGATCAGCGGGCGGTCGATCACCGGCAGCATTTCCTTCGGGA
>CAYWHO010000274.1:0-3098 GCA_964458195.1 uncultured Arenimonas sp. | reverse complement strand
TCGTCCCAGTAGATTTCCGACTGGGTGCCGAAACGGTTGTCGGGCAGTTCCTTCAGCGAGACGAAGAAGGCCATCTGCTGCGAGCCGGGTTGGCCGCCGAACTTGAAACGCTCCCAGCTTTGTTTGATCAGCGGGCTGACGATGCCGTCGCCGGCGAAGATGGACGCCGAGTTGACGTCGTCCGAGCGCCATTCGTAACCGCCGGCTTCGGCGGCGAAGCCGGTGATCTTGCCGTCCTGCATCAGCAGCAGGCCGTAACCTTCCGGCACGACGATCTTCGAACCGTTGCTGATGATGTTCGACGAGCCTTTGGTGTTCGAACCGCGGCCGGCGTTGGTGCCGCGCGGCACGGCCGCGAACAGCGCCGCCGTGGGCGGCAGGCCGTCCGGAACGGTGTAGAAGTCCTTCCACTGGTCGGCCAGCATACCGCCGACGGAACCCACCACTGCCTGAATCAGACCCATGACTTCTCTCCGCAATTCCTGGCCGGGCACCACGCCCGCCATGCCAACAGACTATACGTTGCCGACCGGAAAAAGGTGCCACGTTTTTTTCCAAGGCGGGCGGCGGCAAATGTAAAAAAGACGTCATGCAAGCAAGCGGCAAGGGGCGCCGGTTTGTTCTGCCGTTCGCTTCGCAGCGTGTGGATCGCGCGGTGGCGTGAACGGCGGGCAAGGCTGGGGCGCGGCCCGGGCGCTGACGGCGGTACTTCCGGCACGTTCCCCGGCGCCCGATCGGGTCTAGCGTCGCGGCAACCGACCATCGCGTGCCGCAGGGGACCGTCATGCCGACCATGGACCGCCGCGATTTCCTGAAACTCGCCGCCGCGATGGGCGCAACGCTGGCCATGGGCTTCGCCCATGCCCGCACTTCGACCAGCGGTTGGCGCGAGCGCCGCGACCTGTATCCGCAGGGCGTCGCTTCGGGCGATCCCGACCACCACAGCGTGCTGCTGTGGACGCGCCGCCCGTATGACGACGGCCGCGAGCGCGGCACCTTGCAGGTCGAAGTGGCGGAGGATGCGGAATTCAAGCGCGTGATCGCGACGGCGGCGGCGCCGGTGCTGGCCGCCGCGGATTGGACTTGCCGCGTGCTGGTCGGCGATCTGCCGCCGGCCGGCGAGTTTTGGTATCGCTTCGTGGACGAGGAGGGCAACGGCAGCCGCATCGGTCGCACGCTGACCGCACCCGCACCGGACGATCCGCGCCCGACGAAGTTCGCTTTCGTCAGTTGCCAGTGCCTGCCCGAGGGCCCCTTCAACGGCTACCGGAAGATGATCTACGAAGACGAGAAGGCCGCGCCCGAAGAACGACTCGGTTTCGTGCTGCACCTGGGCGATTTCATCTACGAAGTGGTGCAGTACCCCGACCAGGCGAAGAACGGCCGATACGATCGCCAGCTCACCTTCCCGATCAAATTCCCGAAGGGCAAGGTGGTCGCCCGAAACCGCTTCTGGGTGCCGGACTCGCTGGAGGACTACCGCGTCTGCTACAAGGCCTACCTGCTCGATCCGGACCTGCAGGATGCGCGCGCGCGCTGGCCCTTCGTCTGCGTGTGGGACAACCATGAGATTTCCTGGAACGGCTGGCAGTCGATCCAGGAATTCGCCGGCACCGAGGGCTGGGTGGCCGGGCAGCGGCTGAAGGTCGCGGGCAACCAGGCCTGGTTCGAGTACCAGCCGGCGCGCGTGCTGCCGCCGGGCTCCAGGTACGAAACTTTCAATGCGCCGAACGTTCAGGACGTTCCGCTGAAGCCCGGCGACTTCGACGATACGGGCCTGGGCACCGAGCCGAACAATCTCGCCGCGATCAACAGCCTGATCATCTATCGCGCCCTGCGCTGGGGCCGGCACATCGACTTGCTGCTGACCGACAACCGCAGCTTCCGCTCGCGCGATCCGGGCAACCACGACGAGATCAATCCGCTATTCGAGGGCGAGACGCTGGGCTTCGTGCCCGAGGAACTGTGGGCGCAGCTCGACGCCGGCCGCGCCTACGACAACGGCCATCCGCCCGTGAAGCTGGTGCTGGGCGACAAGGCGGTGGACAACTACGTCGCCAAGGCGGCACCGCAGTCGATGCTGGGTGCGAAGCAGAAGGCCTGGTTCATCGACCAGCTGCGCAATGCCAAGGCCACCTGGAAGGTATGGGGCAATTCACTGGGCACGCTGGAAACGCGCGTCGATCCGCAGAACCTTCCGCCCGAGTTTTCGGGCAAGTGGAAGGGCAAGGGCTATGGGCTGATGTCCGTGTACGACTGGGGCAGCGTGTTCCATGAGCGCGCACAGATCTACGACGCCGTTCGCGATGCCGGCATCACCGGTTTCGCCATCGTCGCCGGCGATCGCCACAGCTTCTGGGCTGGCTACGCCGCCAAGGACTTGCCGCCGAATGGGCCCTTTGAACCGGTGGGCGTGAGCTTTGTCGGGGGCTCGATGAGTTCCGTCGGCGGCGCCGAGGCCAACGAATATACGCAGAAGAAGGAAAACAACCCGACGCGCGCGCTGTACATCGCCGAGGACAAGGACGGCAAGAAGCAGCACACCTTCAACCTGACGCTGCGCCATGGTGTGCGCTCGGCGTTCAAGTATGCCGAGACCCAGGATGTGAAGCAGGCGCTGGCCGTGCGCAACCCCGAGCTGGCTCCGCACCTGACTTTCGTCGACAACGGCGGGCACGGCTACGCCACCGTGCGCTGCGACGGCGAGAAGATGCAGACCGACTTCGTCTGCATTCCGCGACCAATTGTGCGGAGCACACGCGAGGATGGTGGGCCATTGCGCTATCGATTGCGCTTGGACGTACCACTCTGGAAACCCGGTGACCACCCGCAGATGACGCAGACGGTGCTGGAGGGCGACGTGGGCTTGTCGGTGTAAGGCGCGCGGCGTGGGCGTAGGAGCGATGGTCGCTTCTAACGGCCGAAGGGCCGGTAAATCGCGACCGCGGGGCGGAGTGTAGGAGCGGCGTCAGCCGCGATGCCGTGCTGGGCTTGTCAGCCCAGCCTACGTTGATCCAGTTCGTGGTGGATCAACACCACGCACTGCGAGGCGAACAGCATCGTCCGCCCGAGGCTGATCTTCTTCGTGCCGAGGCGGT
>CAYWHO010000273.1:0-3106 GCA_964458195.1 uncultured Arenimonas sp. | reverse complement strand
AGTCCGGAAAGAAAAGAAAGCCACTGGCCGGGGAGCGCAGTGGCGGGCAATGGTATGGCTGCGGCGCGACCTTCATGGGGCCACGTTCCGGGCGCGATCGCGCCCGATGCATAGAGGCTGCCGCTTGGCCGGAGGATGCGCACCACCCATGGCAGGGGGGCTTGCGCCTTGACTGTTACGGTATAACATAACAGTCAGTCCCGGGCCGAGACCGCCCATGCTCAAACGTTCCCTGCTGGCCCTTTGCATCGTTTCTGCCCTGGTTTCAGGCGCAGAAGCCGCCGACAAGCCCAAGACCGACGCCGAACGCCTGGCCGCGCTCGAAGCGCGCATGCAGGCGCTGGAAGCGAATGCCGATGCCTTGCGCCAGCAGGTCGCCGATTCCGAGGCCGCGCTGCAGGCGGCGAATGCCGAAATCGAGCGCCTGAAGGCGGCTGCGCCCGCCGAAGCATCCGTCGCGGCCAACCAGGCCTCGCCCGAAGCGGACAGCGGCGCCGCCGGTGCCAATGGCAATGCCTTCAATCCCGCGATCACCGTCGTGCTCAACGGCGCCATCAGCCATCACTCGCTCGACCCCGACAACTACACGCGCGCGGGCTTTCCGCTGATAGGCGAAGGCGGCCCCAGTGCGCAGGGCATCTCGCTGGGAGAAAGCGAGTTGTCGATGTCGGCCAATATCGACGACAAGTTCTACGGCCAGCTGACGCTGGCGGTGGGCAGCGACGATGGCGAGGACGAGCTCGGCATCGAGGAAGCTTTCGTCGAATCGATCGCGCTGCCGAACGGCTTCACCCTGCGCGGCGGTCGCTTCTTCTCCAATATCGGCTATCTCAACAGCCACCACGCGCATACCGACAAGTTCTACGACCGGCCGCTGGCCTACCAAGCCTTCCTCGGCAACCAGTACGGCGACGATGGCGTGCAGGTTCGCTGGGTGGCGCCGACCGACCTGTTCGTCGAGCTCGGCGCCGAAGTCTTCCGCGGCAGCGCGCACGACGGCACCGGCGCGAACAGCGTCTTCGCCCATGTCGGCGGCGACATCGGCGTCGAATCGTCCTGGCTGGCGGGCGTGTCCATGCTCCACTCGCGCGTGGAGGAAGGCGAGGACGGTTTCAGCGGCGACAACAGGCTCTACATCGTCGATGGCACCTGGAAATGGGCGCCGCAGGGCAATTTCAAGGACGGCGGCATCACGCTGCGTGGCGAGTATTTCGTCGACGATCGCGACGGCGACTATGTCGATCCGGAAGGCCTGCAACCGGACCAGCCCTGGATCGGCAAGCGCCGCGGCGCGTATCTCGAGGCCGTGTATCGGATCAACCGCAACTGGGAAACCGGTTATCGCTACGACAAACTCTGGGCCGACGACGACGGCCCGTTCGCCAGCGAATTCGATCCGCGCCGGCATAGCCTGATGCTGAGCTGGCTCAACAGCGAATTCAGCCTGTTGCGCCTGCAATACAGCCGCGACGAGCCCGACGCCGGCCAGACCGACAACGTGCTCACGCTGCAGTACCAGATGAACCTCGGCGCGCATGGCGCGCACAAGTACTGAGGACCTGCCATGAAGAATCTGCTCCGCACTGTCGCGCTGCTGCTCGCCGTCGTCGGCGGCACGGCCGAAGCCAAGCTCAATGTGTTCGCATGCGAACCGGAATGGGGCGCACTGACGCAGGAACTGGCCGGCGACAAGGTCGCCATCGATGTCGCCACGTCGGCCTTGCAGGACGTGCACCAGATCGAAGCCAAGCCCAGCCTGATCGCGAAAGTGCGCAAGGCCGACCTGGTCGTCTGCACCGGCGCCGATCTCGAAATCGGCTGGTTGCCGCAACTGGTGCGCCAGGCCGGCAATCCGAAGGTCGCTTCCGGCGCAGGCTATTTCCTCGCCGCCAGCCAGGTGACGACGCTGGAGAAACCGGCCCAGCTCGATCGCTCCGCCGGCGACGTGCATCCGCAGGGCAATCCGCATATCCAGATGGACCCGTACCGCGTCCTGATGGTGGCGAAAGCGCTGTCGGCGCGCTTGTCGCAACTCGATGGCGCCAACGCGGCCGTTTATCAGCAGCGCCTCGCCGATTTCAGTGGTCGCTGGAATGCAGCGATCAAGCGTTGGGAAGCGAAGGCCGCGCCGCTGAAAGGCCGTCGCATCATCGTGCAGCACGGCAGCTGGATCTATCTCGAACGCTGGCTCGGCCTCGAACAGATCGGCGCGCTCGAGCCCAAGCCCGGCGTACCGCCGACCAGCGCGCATCTCGCCGGCCTGATCGGTACGGCCAAGAGCGGCAATACGCTGGCGATCGTGCGCGCGGCCTACCAGGACCCGAAGCCGAGCGCGTGGCTGTCCGAACGCAGCGGCGTGCCGGCGTTGATGCTGCCCTTGACCGTCGGCGGCGATCCGCAGGCGAAGGATCTGTTCGGCCTGTTCGATTCGACGATCGACAAATTGCTGGGAGCGGCGAAGTGAACTTCACGCCGAACTGGGAAGGCCTGGACATCGGCATCCTCGGCCCGGCCTGCCTGGCCGGGCTCATCGTGCTCTCGACGCACGTGCCGCTGGGCAAGCAGGTGCTCGCGCGCGGCATCATCTTCATCGACCTCGCGATCGCGCAGATCGCCGCGCTCGGCGTGATCCTCGCGCATTCCTTCGGCGTGGACGAACAAGGCCTCGGCGTGCAGTTCGCGGCGGCCGCCGCCGCGTTGGCCGGCGCGGGATTGTTGAGCTGGACGGATCGGCGCTGGCCCGAATACCAGGAGCCGCTGATCGGTACGCTGTTCGTGCTGGCCGCCACCGGTGCACTGTTGTTACTGGCGAACAATCCACAGGGTGGCGAACATCTCAAGGACCTGCTCGTCGGACAAATCCTTTGGGTCAGTTTTTCGCAACTGATTCCGGCCGCGATCCTGTCGGTCGCGCTGCTGGCCTTGATGTGGTGGCGGCGCGGGCGCCTCGCCGGCCTGACCTTCTATGCGCTGTTCGCGTTGGCGATAACCGCCTCGGTGCAACTGGTCGGCGTCTACCTCGTCTTCGCGAGCCTGATCGTGCCGGCGCTCGCGACGGCCGGCATGAAGGGCGGGCCGCGCCTGCTCGTCGCCTACCTGATCGGCG
>CAYWHO010000272.1:0-3109 GCA_964458195.1 uncultured Arenimonas sp. | reverse complement strand
CCGACGTTCAGGCAGGCGCCGCCCAGCGTTTCGCGGCTCTCGACGCAAGCCGTCTTCAGCCCGAGCTGCGCCGCGCGGATCGCGGCGACATAGCCGCCGGGGCCGGCGCCGATGACGAGGACGTCGTAGTCGAAATCAGCCATGATCGGCTCCATCGATCAAGGGGTAATAGGCGAATTCGTTCATTGTTGCGGCATGACCTGTTTGACGCATTCGGTCATCACGATCTCGACATTCTGGTCCGAAAGCGAAATCTTCTCCGCCATGGAGAACCGCTTGTTGACCTCGACCTTGGCGCACTCGCAAATGCGATTGGCGATGTCCTGAGGGACGCCTCCTTTGGTCGAAGACTCGATGCAGGACGAAACCATGCTCCTGTCGAAGCTCTCAGCAAACGATTGATCGTTCGCTTCGCCGCACCCCGCGAGTGCGACACTTGCAAGTATGGATAGCAATTTGCGGGTCATCGGTTTGCCCCTCACAAGTCGATCAGAATCCGCGTGGGATCCTCGATCGCTTCCTTGATCGCTTTCAATGCCGTCACCGCCTCGCGCCCGTCGATCAGGCGGTGGTCGTAGCTGAGCGCGAGGTACATCATCGGCAGGATGACGACCTGGCCGTTCTCGGCGATCGGGCGCTCCTTGATGGCGTGCATGCCGAGGATGGCCGACTGCGGCGGGTTGACGATGGGCGTGGACATCAGCGAACCGAAAGTGCCGCCGTTGGTGATGGTGAAGGTGCCGCCCTGCAGGTCCTCAAGCTTGAGGCCGCCTTCGCGCGCCTGCTTGGCGTAACCGGCGATCGCGCCTTCGACGTCGGCGAAGCTCATGTTCTCGACGTTGCGCAACACCGGCGTCACCAGTCCCTTGTCGGTGGCGACGGCGATCGAGATGTCGGCGTAGCCGTGGTAGATCACGTCGGTGCCGTCCACCGAGGAATTGACGATCGGATGCTTCTGCAGCGCATTCGCCGCGGCCTTGGCGAAGAAGCTCATGAAGCCGAGCTTGATGCCGTGCGTCTTCTCGAACGGCTCGCCCAGCTCCTTGCGCATGGCCATGACCTTGCCCAGGTTCACTTCGTTGAACGAGGTGAGCATGGCGATCGAGTTCTTCGACTGCATCATGCGCTCGGCGATGCGCTGGCGGATGCGGGTCATCGGCACGCGCGATTCCGGGCGCGCGCCGCCACCGCCCTTGACGTGGTTGACCAGGTCTTCCTTGGTCACCGCGCCCTTGCGGCCGGTGCCGGCCACGTCGGCGGGATTGACGTTGTTCTGCGCGGCGTAGAACGCGGCGCCCGGCGGCAGGCCGGTCGTGTCGGTCTTCGGCGCGGGTGCGGCGGGGGTCGCGACTGGCGTCGCTCCTACGTTCGCTGCAGCAGGCGCGGCGGCGGGAGCGGCGGCAGGAGCCGGTGCAGCTGCAACAGCGCCTTCTTCGATGATCGCGATCACCTGCGAGCTGGTGACGGTGTCGCCCTGCTTGAACTTCAGTTCCTTGAGCACGCCGTCAACCGGCGAGGGCACTTCCAGCACGACCTTGTCGGTTTCGAGGTCGAGCAGGTTTTCGTCGCGACGCACGCTGTCGCCGGCCTTCTTGTGCCAGGTGGCGATGGTGGCGTCGGAAACGGATTCCGGCAGGACGGGAACTTTGACTTCGATGCTCATGGGCTGGGCCTTGGGGAAGTATCAGAAAAGAATGTAAGGCATCTTCGGCACGGGAAGTGCCGACGGTCGGGCGAAAAGCGCCCGGCCGGCCTCGCGTCCGGACATGTGCCGGACGCGGGGCGCGGAAGTTGCGACAGGATGTCCAATCTTTCGCATGGGTTACTCCGCGGTATGTTCGCCGTTCGCCTTGTTGACCAGGGCGTCGGCGAGCAACTGCGCCTGTTCGGCGTTGTGCGAGTTCAGATGGCCGCAGGCGGGCGCTGCGGAACGGGCGCGGCCGGCGTAGTGCAGTTGCTGCCCGCTGCCGAGGCAGGCGCGCAGGTGATGCTGGATCTGGAACCAGGCGCCCTGGTTCTGCGGTTCTTCCTGGCACCAGACCACTTCGCGCGCGTTCGGGAAGCGCTTGAGCTCGGTCGCGAGTTCGGCGCGCGGGAACGGATAGAGCTGTTCGACGCGCACGACGGCCACGTCGGAAATCGCCTTGCTCTCGACCAACTCCATCAGATCGTAATAAACCTTGCCGCCGCAGACGACGACTCGGCGCGCCTTGAACGCGTCCTTGCACAGGCTGTCCGGGATCAGGTTCTGGAACGCGCCGTTGGCCAGGTCGTCCATCGTCGAGACGGACAACTTGTGCCGCAGCATCGACTTCGGCGTCATCACGATCAGCGGTTTGCGCGTGGCGCGCAGCATCTGCCGACGCAACATGTGGAACATCTGCGCCGGGGTCGTCGGCGTGCAGACCTGGATGTTGTTGAGCGCGCAGAGCTGCAGGAAGCGTTCGAGGCGGGCGGAGCTGTGTTCCGGGCCCTGGCCTTCGTAGCCATGCGGCAGGAACAGGGCCAGGCCGCAGAGGCGACCCCATTTCGATTCGCCCGAACTGATGAACTGGTCGATGACCACCTGGGCGCCGTTGGCGAAATCGCCGAACTGGCCTTCCCAGATGTTCAGCGTCATCGGCTCGGCGGTCGAGTAGCCGTACTCGTAGGCCATCACCGCCTCTTCGGACAACAGGGAGTCGATGATGACCGCGTGCTCGGGATCCTTCACCAACTGGCGCAGCGGCATGATCGCCTCGCCGCTGGCCTGGTCGTGCAGCACGGCATGACGGTGGAAGAAGGTGCCGCGCCCCGCGTCCTGGCCGACGAGACGCAGGCGATAGCCCTCGGTGAGCAAGGTCGCGTAGGCGAGGTTCTCGGCGAAGCCCCAATCCATCGGGAGCTCGCCGGCGGCCATCTTGCGGCGGTCTTCGTAGATCTTGGCGACGCGCGGATGCAGCTTCAGCGTCTCAGGCAGGGTATTGATCTTCTTCGCCAGGTTGTCCAGCGAGAAGCGGGCGATGCCGGTCTTCACCGCGTCGCCGAGCTTGCCCTGCACGAACGGCGACCAGTCGATGGCCACGCTGTCCTTCACCGGCTCGGCGAGTTCGGTGGTGGCGGCGCCCTG
>CAYWHO010000271.1:0-3117 GCA_964458195.1 uncultured Arenimonas sp. | reverse complement strand
CTCGACAAGGCGTCGATGAACGCGTCGAGCCACGGCATCAACGCACTCGGCGTGATGGAAGCCGTGCTGAGCCGCCTGCGCAATGCCGGTCTCGCGCCGACGCCCGCCGCGCGCCTGTACCAGGCGCTGATGGCCGTGACCATCGGCTCGGTGGTGCGGATGAGCCGGCCGGCGCGGCGCGCGGTCAGTTGCGCGGGCGAACATGCGGGCGAAGGGCAACGGGTGCTCGATCGGTCCTACGCGGGTGTGCCGGTGCGCCAGTTCCCGCAGGTGGCCGCAATGGCACCTGAGCTCGCGAAGGCCTGGGACGCAGCGGAATTCGAGGCGATCGTACGGCAGATCATCAACGCTTTTGCACCACGAACCCGCAGGTCCGTGGCTGGACGCGGTCGGGCCACCGTGCGAGCGAGGCGGGCGGTATCCGCCACGGCCGTATCCGGACACAAGGCGACCCGACGCAGTTGACGACCCACGCTTGATGCATGCTCGCGCCGGCCGTGGCTGGCGGGTGCGTCGGTGGCGTGTACCCGACGCCATCCGCTCAGCGTAGAATCGGCCCGGATTGATGCCGCGCTGCGGCCGGGACCGGTCAGGGATGGCGCGTGTGGCATGGGCCGGCTTCATCGCGACTCGTGCCGGTCACGCGGGTCCGTCGTTCCACCGGGAGGCCCTTCGATGAGCTATCTACTCGACCGATTGCAGTTCTTCCGGCGCGACCCCGAGCATTTCGCCGACGGGCACGGCTACGCGAAGACCGAAAGCCGCGAGTGGGAGAACAGCTACCGCGCCCGCTGGCAGTACGACAAGATCGTGCGCTCCACCCACGGCGTGAACTGCACGGGCTCGTGCAGCTGGAAGATCTACGTCAAGAACGGCCTGGTGACCTGGGAAACCCAGCAGACCGACTATCCGCGCACGCGCCCCGACCTGCCCAACCACGAGCCGCGCGGCTGCCCGCGCGGCGCCAGCTACTCCTGGTACCTGTACAGTGCGAACCGGCTGAAGTACCCGCTGGTGCGCGGCACGCTGCTGCGCCTTTGGCGCGAGGCGCGCAAGACGATGAGCCCGGTGGAGGCCTGGGCCAGCATCGTCAGCGATCCGGCCAGGGCGAAGAGCTACAAGTCGCAGCGCGGCATGGGCGGTTTCGCCCGCGTGCGCTGGGAGGAGGCAAACGAGATCATCGCGGCCTCCAACCTGTACACGGTGAAGCAGCACGGCCCGGACCGGGTGATCGGCTTCTCGCCGATCCCGGCGATGTCGATGGTGTCCTACGCCTCCGGCGCGCGCTACCTGTCGCTGCTCGGAGGCGCGTGCCTGTCGTTCTACGACTGGTACTGCGACCTGCCGCCTTCGAGCCCGCAGGTGTGGGGCGAGCAGACCGACGTGCCCGAGTCGGCCGACTGGTACAACAGCCGCTACATCATCGCCTGGGGCTCGAACGTGCCGCAGACGCGCACGCCGGACGCGCACTTCTTCACCGAGGCGCGCTACAACGGCACCAAGACGGTGGCGATCACCCCGGACTATTCCGAGGTCGCCAAGCTCACCGACCACTGGCTGCATCCGAAGCAGGGCACCGACGCGGCGCTGGCGATGGCCTTCGGGCACGTGATCCTGCGCGAGTTCCATATCGACAACCCGTCGCGATACTTCACCGACTACTGCCGGCAGTACAGCGACATGCCGCTGCTGGTGCGTCTGGAAAAGCGCGCGGACGGTCGGCTGGTGCCGGAACGCTACCTGCGCGCGTCCGATCTCGGCGGTCTGGCGGAGAACAACAATCCGGAATGGAAGACGCTGGCTTTCGACGAAAGCAGCGGCGGCATCGTCGTGCCGAACGGCTCGGTCGGTTTCCGCTGGGGCGAGAAAGGCAAGTGGAACATCGAGGAGAAGGACAGCGCGGGGCGCGCCACCCGTCTGCGCCTGAGTCTCAAGGACATCGCCGACGGTACCGAGGCGGTGAGTTTCCCGTACTTCGGCGGCATCGAGAACGAGTACTGGACCGAATCGAAGTTCGACGAGGTGCTCGAGCGCCGCATCCCGGTCAAGCGCCTGCGCTTGGCCGACGGCAGCGAATGGGCCGTGGCCAGCGTCTACGATCTGCTGCTGGCGCAATACGGCGTCGACCGCGGCTTCGGCGGCGCCAACGTGGCGAAGAGTTTCGACGAGAACGTGCCGGGCACGCCTGCCTGGCAGGAAAAAATCACCGGCGTTCCGCGCGCCGAGGTCATTCAGGTTGCCCGCGAGTTCGCCCGCACCGCCGACAAGACCCGGGGCCGCTCGATGATCATCGTCGGCGCCGCGATGAACCACTGGTTCCACAACGACATGAACTATCGCGGGCTGATCAACATGCTCGTGATGTGCGGTTGCGTCGGCCAGAGCGGTGGCGGCTGGGCGCACTACGTCGGCCAGGAAAAGCTGCGACCGCAGTCGGGCTGGTTGCCGGTGGCCTTCGGTCTCGACTGGAGCCGGCCGCCGCGGCAAATGAACGGCACCTCGTTCTTCTACTTCAACTCCAGTCAGTATCGCTACGAAAAACTCGGTGTCGATGAAATCCTTTCGCCATTGGCCGACAAAGGCAAGTACACAGGCGCATTGGCCGATTTCAACCTTCGCGCGGTGCGCATGGGCTGGTTGCCGGCGATTCCGCAGCTCAACACCAATCCGCTGCAGCTCGTCCGCGATGCCGAGCGCGCCGGTCAGGCGCCGGCGGAGTACGCCGCCGGCAAACTCAAGGACGGCAGCCTGGATTTCGCCTTCGCCGATCCGGACGCGCCGGAAAACTTCCCGCGCAACCTGTTCATCTGGCGCTCCAACCTGCTAGGCAGTTCCGGCAAGGGTCACGAGTACATGCTCAAGCATCTGTTGGGTACCCGGCACGGCCTGCAGGGCAAGGATCTGGGCGAGCGCGGTGTCGCCAAGCCCGAAGAAGTGCGTTGGCGCGACCAGGCACCGGAAGGCAAGCTCGACCTGCTGGTGACGCTCGATTTCCGCATGTGCACCACGGCCCTGTATTCCGATGTCGTGCTGCCCACCGCTACCTGGTACGAAAAAGACGATCTCAACACCTCGGACATGCATCCGTTCATCCACCCGCTTCAGGCGGCGGTGGAC
>CAYWHO010000270.1:0-3127 GCA_964458195.1 uncultured Arenimonas sp. | reverse complement strand
CAGCACCGGGCGCGCGACCGCCCAGATGTCGAGTTCGGGATCGAGCTGGCGCGCCACGCCTTCGACGTTGAGCAGTGTTTTCTGCAACAGGATCAACTGCGGCTGCAAGGTCAGTTCGTAGCGCTGCGCGGTACGGAAAAGTTTCAGCAACACTTCGGCCAGCGATATCTGCGACAGCGGCCGGGTGAAATAGGGCTCGCAGACCGCGCGCGTGGCGGCTTCCAGTTCGTCGATGCGCAGATGCGCCGGCATCCACCCGGCCTCGACGTGCAGCTCGGCGATGCGGCGATAGTCGCGCTGGAAGATCGCCATGAAGTTTTCGGCGAGGTAGTACTGGTCGCGCGCCGTCAACTGGCCGACGATGCCGAAATCCAGGGCGATGAAGCGCGGGTTCTCGCGCCGCGCCGTATCGATCCAGATGTTGCCGGCATGCGCGTCGGCATGGAAGAAGTTGTCGCGGAACACCTGCGTGTAGAACACGCGCACGCCTTTCTCCGCCAGGCGCCGGCGGTCGATGCCGGCGGCTTCGATGGCGGCGATGTCGTCCGAACCGATGCCGCGTACGCGCTCCATCGTCAACACGGTTTCGCCGGACAGCGGCCAATGCACTTCCGGCACGTAAAGATCGTCCGAATCGAGCCAGAGGCGGCGCATCAGGCTGGCGTTGGCGCCTTCGCGCTGCAGGTCGAGTTCGGCATGCAGCGTGGTTTCTATTTCCGACACGATCTCCTGCGGCCGGATCTTGTCGGCGCTGGGATGGTGGCGATCGGCCAGCGCGGCGAGCGAGCGCAACAGGGCGATGTCGGCCTCGATCCTGGCGCGGATGCCGGGGCGCAGCACCTTGATCGCGACCTCGCGGCCATCCGGCAATACGGCGGCATGCACCTGGGCGATCGAGGCCGAGGCCAGCGGCGTCGCATCGAAACTGGCGAACAGCGCGTCGATCGGCTTGCCCAGGGCTTGCTCGATTTCGGCGCGCGCGATGGCGCCGTCGAAAGGCGCCACCTGATCGCGAAGCAAGGCAAGTTCGTCGGCGATGTCGGGCGGCATCAGGTCGCGGCGCGTCGACAGGATCTGCCCGAACTTCACGAAGATCGGGCCGAGCTCCTGCAAGGCAAGCCGGAGTCGCTGTCCGCGCGGCAGGTTCGCTTCCTCGCTGCGCACGCCGGCGAAGGGGCGCAACAGCCACAACCAGCGGCCGAACGCGGTGTTCTCCAGCAGGCCGTCGAGCCGGTGTCGCAACAGCACGCGGGCGATGCCGAGCGCGCGGAAGGCCGGCTTCATGCCTCGTCTCCGCGCGTTTGCAGGCGACCGACGCGCGCGACCAGGCGTTCGGCGCGGTCGCGCAGGGAATCGACATCGTCGTGAAAGGCCGACAATTCGTCCTTGCCGACGACATCACGGCTTTCCTCGACGACGAACTCGGCGGCATCGCGCGCGAGGTTGCCGGCGACGCGGCGCCCCGTGCGCAGGCCCTCGCGCAACAGGCGCGCCGCCTGCGGGCCGAGGATCGGGCCGAGCACTTCGGCGAAAGGCCGGTCCCAGTCCGGATCGAAACGCTGCGCCAGTTTCTGCACGGTGCGTGCGAGTTCGGCGTCGCCATTGATGCGCAGCTTGCCCACCGGCGGCGCACCTTCGCGTCGCGCGAACGGCAGTTGCGACAGCAAGCCGCCGAGCGTCGCGCGCAGACCAAGGTCGGGCTCGCTGTCGGTCTCGGGCGGTCCGACCCAGAGCCTGCGATCGCGCACGGCGATGGACAGGGCCAGGGCCGGCGACTCCAGCGCCAGTTCGATGCGCCGGCCGTCGAGCGTGTCGAGCGCGGCCTGGGCTTCGGGATCGAGCGCAACGACGCGGTTCAATGCGATCTCCAGCGCGCGGCCGGCGATCGGCTTGAAGGCATCGAAGGGCGAAGGCGCGGGCTGGTTCATGCCGGCATTGTACCGGCCCGCGTCGCGCTTACGGGCGACGACGGGCCCAATCCTCGCCCAGGCGGCGCAGGCCTTCGGCGATGCTGACGCGGGGGCGATAGCCGAAATCGCGCGTCGCCGGCGCCATGTCGTACCAGTGCGTGGTGGACAGCTGCTCGGCGAGGAAACGCGTCAGCGGCGGCTCGCCCTTCAGCGGCAGCGTATGCCAGGCCGCTTCGCAGATCGCGCCGATGGCGTAGGCGGCGGCGAAGGGCAACGTTTTTTCCACCGTCGGCGCGCCGACCGCGCGCAGCAGGGAGTTGACGATCTCGCGCGCGGGTTTCGGTTCGCCGTTGGAAATGAAATAGGCCTTGCCGGCGCAGGGCGCGCCCGGTTGCAGCGCGGCGAAAGCGTCGAAGTGCGCCTGCGCGGCGTTTTCGATATAGGTGGTGTCGATGCGGTTGTGCCCACCGCCTATCAAACGCAGGCGGCCGGCTTTCGCCCGCTCGACCAGGCGCGGCAACAGTTGATTGTCGCCGACGCCCCAGATCAGCCGCGGGCGCAACGAGACCGTCAGCAGGTTCGAATCGCTGGCGGCGCGCACGGCTTTTTCGGCGATCGTCTTCGTCGTGGCGTAGGGCGCCTTGAAGTGCTCGCCATAGGGCACGGTTTCAGCTGTGCCGTCCTCGACCGGATGCGTCGCGCGATGGGTGACGCTGGGTGTCGAGGTGTAAACGAGGCGGCCGATGCCATGGTAGCGACAGGCGGCGATCACGTTCTCGGTGCCGATCACATTGGGGCGGTGGTAGCTCTCGTAGCTGCCCCAGGCGCCGGCCTTCGCGGCGTTGTGGAAGATCGCTTCCTGACCGGCGCTGGCCCGCATCACGGCCTCGCCATCGGCAAGATCGCCCAGTACCTGGCGCACGCCGAGCGCATCGAGTTCGGCGGAACGATTGCGCTGGAAGCTGGTGACTTCGTGCCCGAATTCGACCAGGCCGCGGCACAGGGCCAAGCCGAGGAAACCGCCACCGCCCGTCACGAGTATTTTCATGGTTGTCCTCCCCCTCCCCTTCTCTGAAGGGGAGGGCTGGGGTGGAGTAGGTTTTGCGCGTTCAGAACTGCGCGCCTGTTGGACAGCCTACAACGTCGACAGGTCGCTGTTGCAATGACCCTGCGTCGATTTCGTGCAATGCGTCACCCCCTCCCAGCCTCCCCCTGCA
>CAYWHO010000269.1:0-3145 GCA_964458195.1 uncultured Arenimonas sp. | reverse complement strand
ACTTCAGCTGCATGGCGCCGAAGCCTTCGATGCGGCAGTCGATGTCGTGGTCGCCGTCGACCAGGCGGATGTTGCGCACCTTGGTGCCAACCTTCACGACGGAAGACGCGCCCTTGACCTTGAGGTCCTTGATGACGGTGACGCTGTCGCCGTCGTTGAGCACGGTGCCGAAGGCATCGCGCACGACCCGCACCTCTTCCTGCGCTTGCGCCTCGGGCGTGCCCGACCACTCGTGACCGCATTCGGGGCAGACCAGCATCGCGCCATCCGCGTAGGTGTAGGCGGACGCGCATTGCGGGCAGGGAGGAAGTTGATTCATCGGACGCTCGCTCGGGAAGACGGTGCCCATTATCGCCCGGCGGGCGCCCCGCGTGGCCATGCGCGGGTCGCGGTCGCGCGCTCCATACGGTGCCCCGGCTGCGCATCGCGTCGAGTTCGGTCAGGATGGACGTCCGTCCACCCGCCCCGGCCAGGAACCCCGCCTTGAACACCAGCCCCCTGATCGATCGCCGCAACCTCGACTTCATGCTGTACGAACTGCTCGGCGTCGATGGGTTGACGCGTTATCCGCGCTTCGCCGAGCACGGCCGCGAAACCTTCGATGCCGCGATCGAGCTGGCGCATCAGATCGCCATCGCCAAGTTCCTGCCGCACAACCGCAAGTCGGATCTGAACGAGCCGAAGATGGTGGACGGCAAGGTCGAACTGATCCCAGAGATCGCCGAGGCGATGGATGCCTTCAACGAGGCCGGTTTCGCCGGATTGATGGCCGACGCCGACGAAGGCGGCATGCAACTGCCCTTCGCGATCGCGTCCACCTGCGACTGCATGTTCTCGGCCGCCAATCCCGGCACCATCGCCTATCCGGCGCTGGCGCGCGCGGCGGCGATCCTGCTGGCGGTTTATGGCAGCGAAGAACAGAAGCGCCTGTACATGAAGCCGATCCACGAGGGTCGCTACTACGGCACGATGTGCTTGTCCGAACCGCAGGCCGGTTCCTCGCTGGCCGACATCACCACGCAGGCCACGGCGCAGGCCGACGGCAGTTATCGCCTCGTCGGCGCCAAGATGTGGATCTCGGCCGGCGACCACGAGCTCGGCGAGAACATCGTGCATCTGGTGCTGGCGCGCATCGCCGGCGCGCCGGCCGGCGTCAAGGGCATCAGCCTGTTCATCGTGCCGCGCTGGCGCGTGCATGCCGACGGTACGCGCGGCGATCGCAACGACGTGAAACTCGCCGGCGTCAACCACAAGATGGGGCAGCGCGGCAGCGTCAACACCTTCCTGAAGTTCGGCGAATCCGGCGATTGCCACGGTTATCTCGTCGGCGAACCGCACCAGGGCCTCGCCTACATGTTCCACATGATGAACGAGGAACGCATCGGCGTCGGCATGGGCGCCCTGCTGCAGGGCAGCGTCGGCTATCTGCACTCGCTGCAATACGCGCGCGAGCGCCGGCAGGGCCGGCATGCCGATCAGAAAGACCCGGCCTCGCCGCCGATCGCCTTGATCGAACATGCCGACGTGCGCCGCATGCTGATGCTGCAGAAGAGCTGGGTCGAGGGCGGGCTGGCCCTGGGCAACTACGCCTCCGTGCTGGTGGACCGCGCGCACGACGACGACGGCGCGGTACGCGAGGAAAGCCACCTGCTGCTGGAACTGCTGACGCCGATCGTCAAGGCCTGGGGCTCGGAGTATTCGCTGCGCGCGAACGAGCTGGCGATCCAGGTGCTCGGCGGCTACGGCTACACGCGCGAGTATCCGGTCGAACAGTGCTACCGCGACAACCGCATCAATCCGATCCACGAAGGCACGAACGGTATCCAGGCACTGGACCTGCTCGGCCGCAAGGCGATGATGCAAAACGGCGCCGCGTTACGCATCCTGCTGCAGCGCATCGCCGCCTGCAGTGCGGACGCCGCCGCGGTGCCGGAGCTGCAGGCGCTCGCCGCGCAACTGCTGGCCGGCGTGAAGCTGGCCGAAGAAGCCACGCAGGCGGTCGCCAAACGCATGCTGGCCGGCGAAGTACGCCTCGCGCTGGCGAATGCGCAGCACTACATGACCCTGCTCGGCCACCTCAGCGTCGGCTGGATGTGGCTGCAATCCGCCCTGATCGCGCAACGCGCCCTGCCGACGGCGAACGCCGCCGATGCCGACTTCTACCGCGGCAAATTGCAGGCCTGCCGCTTCTTCTTCGCCAGCGAACTGCCGCAGATCGAACTGGCGGCGAAACTGGTGCGGGAGGCGGAAGACAACGCGTACGCGATGGAAGATGCGTGGTTCTGATCGGCGCTGACCCGTAGCCCGGGTAGAGCGCCGAAGGCGCGATGCCCGGGAGCAACCTCGCCCGCAACGCCTTCGCAATCACCTTCCCGGGTTGACCGGCTTCGCCGTTGAAAGCCGGCTGCGCCTCAACCCGGGCTACGAAACCTTCGCGCGCAACGCAATCGCTCGTGCCGACAGGACAAGCGCGCTGCCCAACTGAAGGGACATGAAACCGGCGGCGGTGCCTGAAACAATCGCCGCTTCTTGCCGTCTTTGGCCTAGCCCGGAAGTCACACCATGTTTCGCCTGCTGTTGCTGCTGATCTGCCTGCCGATCGTCGCGCTGGCGCAAGAACCCGCACCGGTGAAGGGAACACTGACGCTGACGCAGGTCTCGAAGGACGCGTGGCGCGCCGACTACCGGCTCGACGAAAAAGTCGATGCGATCGAGTTCGGCCCCGCCGTCGTGCAGTTCCGGCAGACCGCGTGGACGATCGCCACGCCGGGCCTCGTGCTCGCCGCGAACGAGGGCAAGGAATCCGTGCGCGGCACGGAGGCGCCTTTCGATGCGCTGCGCATCGACGTGGCGCTCTACGAGCCCTGGGCGCACGATGCCTATGTGCCGATGGATCGGCATAGCGACGGCGGCACGGCGATCTATCTCGGGCACTTCATGGGCGGCGTCCGGCAGGGCGGCATCCTGCGCAACATGCTGCTGCATATCGAACTCAAGGGCCTTCCCGGCGAAACCGTTTTCCTGCCCGACGAAGCCAACCGGGACCTCGGCGTGTATGGCTACTTCGGCCCGCAGAAGATCGTCGCGAACGGCCGCGTGCATGCGCTGATCGACCCGGCGACGCCGGTGTGGATCCGCGAGGCGC
>CAYWHO010000268.1:0-3154 GCA_964458195.1 uncultured Arenimonas sp. | reverse complement strand
GCGCCTCGCGGATCCACACCGGCGTCGCCGGGTCGATCAGCGCATGCACGCGGCCATTGGCTACGATCTTCTGCGGGCCGAAGTAGCCGTACACGCCGAGGTCCCGGTTGGCTTCGTCTGGCAGGAAGGTCGTTTCGCCGCGCAGGCCTTTCAGCTCGATATGCAGCAGCATGTTGCGCAGCACGCCGCCCTGGCGCACGCCGCCCATGAAATGACCGAGGTAGATGGCCGTGCCGCCATCGCTATGGCGGTCCATCGCCACATAGGAATCGTGCGCCCAGGGTTCGTAGAGTTTCACGTCGATGCGCAGCGCATCGAAAGGCGCCTCCGCGCCGCGCACAGATTCCTTGCCCTCGTTCGCGGCGAGCGCAGCGCCGGGTGTCGCGATGGTCCAAGCCGCTTGCCGGAATTGCACCACGGCCGGCCCGAACTCGATCGCATCGACTTTTTCGTCGAGCCGGTAGTCGGCGCGCCACAGGTCCTTCGCCACATGCGTCAAGGTCAGGCGGCCTTTCACCGGCGCCGGCGCGTCCGCGAGCGCAACGGCGGAGGACAGGGCAAGGAACACGAGCAGGAGGATCCGCGTCACGGCATGACTTCCGGGATACGCCGCAATCGGCGGGGGGAGGGCATTGTTTCAGGCCGCGGGGCCGGATTCATGTCTCTTCAGTTGGGCCGTGGCCCTGTCCGGTAGCGAGCGGCGATTGCGTTGCGCGCCATGACTCCGTAGCCCGGGTTGAGGCCAACGGCCGAAGCCCGGGGAACGTGTTGGCGAAGGTGTCGTGGGCAAACCTGTTGGCGAAGTGTCCCGGGTATCGCGCCTTCGGCGCTCCACCCGGGCTACGTGTTCAAGCAAAGTTGCAAGGCCTCAGAACCACGCATCCTGCATATCGAAAGCGCTGGGCTCCGCCTCGCGCACCAGTTTCGCCGCCAGTTCGATCTGCGGTAATTCGCTGGCGAAGAAAAAGCGGCAGGCCTGCAGTTTCCCGCGATAGAAGTCGGCGTCCGCGGTGTTCGCGGTCGGCAATGCGCGCTGCGCGATCAGGGCCGACTGCAGCCACATCCAGCCGATGCTGACGTGACCGAGCAGGGTCATGTAGTGCTGCGCGTTCGCCAGCGCCAGGCGGACCTCGCCGGCGAGCATGCGTTTGGCGACCGCCTGCGTGGTTTCTTCGGCGAGCTTCACGCCGGCCAGCAATTGCGCCGACAGTTCGCGCAACTCCGGCACGGCCGCGGCCTCCGCGCAGGTCGCGCCGATGCGCTGTAGCAGGATGCGCAGGGCTGCGCCGCTTTGCATCATCGCCTTGCGGCCGAGCAGGTCCAGTGCCTGGATGCCATTCGTGCCTTCGTGGATCGGGTTGATGCGGTTGTCGCGGTAACACTGTTCGACCGGATATTCGCGCGTATAACCGTAGCCGCCGAGCACCTGGATCGCCAGTTCGTTCGCCCGCAACGAGTACTCCGAGCCCCAGGCCTTGATGATCGGCGTCAGCAGCTCGAGCAGCAGTTCGCTCTCGTTGCGCACCGTTTCGTTTTCATCGTGCGCGCGATCCACCAGTAGCGCGGCATAGTTGCCCAGCGCCAACCCGCCTTCCACCCAGCTCTTCTGCAGCATCAGCATGCGGCGGACATCGGCGTGCTGGATCAGCGGAATCGGCGGCGAGGACGGATCCTTCTGATCGGCATGCCGGCCCTGCCGGCGCTCGCGCGCGTACTGCAGCGAATGCAGATAGCCGACGCTGCCCTGCAGCAGGGCGCCCATGCCGACGCCGATGCGCTCCTCGTTCATCATGTGAAACATGTAGCCGAGGCCCTGGTGCGGTTCGCCGATCAGATAGCCATGGCAGTCGCCGGATTCGCCGAACTTCAGGAAGGTATTGACGCTGCCGCGCTGGCCCATCTTGTGGTTGACGCCGGCGAGTTTCACGTCGTTGCGTTCGGCACGCGAGCCGTCGGCATGCACGCGCCAGCGCGGAACGATGAAGAGGCTGATGCCCTTGACGCCGGCCGGCGCGCCGGCGATGCGCGCCAGCACCAGATGCACGATGTTCTCGCCGAGCTCGTGGTCGCCGGCCGAAATCCACATCTTGGCGCCGGTGAGGCGATAGCTGCCGTCGGCCTGCGGTTCCGCCTGCGTGGTGATGTCGGCCAGCGAGGATCCGGCCTGCGGCTCGGACAAACACATCGTGCCGTAGTAGCGGCCTTCGTGGATCGGTTTCATGTACAGGCGTTTCTGCTCGTCCGTGCCATAGACGGCGAGCAGGTTGGCCGCGGCGCGCGCCAGCGCCGGATAGGCCACGGTGCCGGGATTCGCGGCCGAGAACATGCAATCGCAGGTCGAGGCGATGACGAAGGGCAGCTGCATGCCGCCTTCGCTGGCATCGGCCATCAAGGCGGCGAAGCCGGCCTCGTTGAAGGCGTCCATCGCCTCGGAGATTTCCGGAATCAGCTCGACCTTGCCGTCCACCATCTTCGGCTCGTTCAGATCCGACTTGCGGTTGTGCGGCAGGAACTTGGCGATGGCGATCTGATGCGCCAGCTCGATCGCGGCATCGAAGGTTTCGCGGCCGTGCTCGGCGAAGCGCGGATAACGCGTCAACCCATCGACGCCGAGCAGTTCGTACAGCATGAAGTCGAGGTTGCGGCGATCGATCAGGGGGCTGGTGTTCAAGGCGGGGTTCCTGGCCGGGGCGGGTGGACGGACGTCCATCCTGACCGAACTCGACGCGATGCGCAGCCGGGGCACCGTATGGAGCGCGCGACCGCGACCCGCGCATGGCCACGCGGGGCGCCCGCCGGGCGATAATGGGCACCGTCTTCCCGAGCGAGCGTCCGATGAATCAACTTCCTCCCTGTCCGAAATGCGCGTCGGCCTACACCTATGCCGACGGCGCGACGCTGGTCTGCCCCGAATGCGGCCACGAATGGTCGGGCACGCCCGAGGCGCAGGCGGAGGAGCAGGCGCGGGTCGTGCGCGATGCCTTCGGCACCGTGCTCAACGACGGCGACAGCGTGACCGTCATCAAGGACCTCAAGGTCAAGGGCGCGTCTTCCGTGGTGAAGGTGGGCACCAAGGTGCGCAACATCCGCCTGGTCGATGGCGACCACGACATCGACTGCCGCATCGAAGGCTTCGGCGCCATGCAGCTGAAGT
>CAYWHO010000267.1:0-3190 GCA_964458195.1 uncultured Arenimonas sp. | reverse complement strand
TCGGCGAAGGCGCGATCGACATGCCGCTGTGGTCGGCGTATGCGGTGATGCTCGGTTTCGTCGTCGCGCTTGCCTGGCTGGGCCTGCGCCTGCTGACCAAGGGCGTTGGCTTGCGAAGCTAACGCATGCTGCTCGCCAAGCTGTACTTCGTCGTCGTGATGGCGCTGATCTCCACCGATCTCAGCATATTCGAGTTCCAGTTCGGTGAAGGGCGTGGATTACTCTACGACCGCACGGCCCGGGAAAAACAAAAGCACTACTTCTGGATCAGTTGGTCGGCATGGGCCGTACTAGCGATGTTCATGTGGGTGGTGGCGGGCATATTGGCGCTAAGGGCAGAGCGCGCGGGCTGGATGGCGAGTGTGGCCGAGCTCATGACGGCGAACTGGAAGGACATTCTCGTGCTGGCCTTAGGCACGTTTCTGGCCGGACTATTCGCCTGGCGCTGGTATCAGCGGGGCAGCCCAGGCGACTATTGGCGCTACGCGAAGAAAAAGGGCGCGCTCAGGGCCTACATCCGCCGCTTGGCTTCCGATGAGGACACAGGAATTGAAGGGGCCGAATTCGGCGATCTGATTGCCGTCGCGGACATCGAGTGGCTGTCCTATATCGTCGAGCATTTGAAAGCGCAGTCGGAACCGCGCAGCCTGAGCCTCGCCATTCGCGAAACGGAAGACACCTACGACGCGCTTGACTGACGCGGCTTGCCTGCGAAAGAAACTACGCCACCTGCTCCTTGCCCATGCGCAGGCCGTGGCGCTTGAACCATTCGCCGAGGTCGTCCAGTACCGTATAGGCGGCCGGGATCACCACGAGACTCAACAGGGTCGAAGTGATCAGGCCGCCGATGACGGCGATCGCCATCGGCGCGCGGAAGCTCGAGTCGCCGGAAAAGCCCAGCGCGATCGGCAGCATGCCGGCACCCATCGCCAACGTCGTCATGATGACCGGCTGCGCGCGTTTGCGGCAGGCATCGACGAGCGCATCGTGCTGGCTCAGATGGCCTTCCTGCTCGGCGATCACGGCGTAGTCCACCAGCAGGATGGAGTTCTTCGTCGCGATGCCGATCAGCATCAACAGACCGATCAGCGCCGGCAGCGACAGCATGTTCTGCGTGATCAACAGGGCGCCGAAGGCGCCGCCGGCGCAGAGCGGCACGGCCGTCAGGATGGTCAGCGGCTGTAGGGCGTGGTTGAACAGCAGCAACAGCACCATGTAGATGCAGGCCAGGCCGGCCGCCATCGCCAACAGGAAGCCGATGAAAAGCTCGACGAAGACTTCGGCATCGCCGGTATTGAGGAAACTCACGCCGGCCGGCAGGTTCTGCACGCTCGGCAGCTTCTGCACTTCCGCCATCACTTCGCCCAGCGGGCGGCCGTTGAGTTCGGCGGTGAAGGTGATATTGCGCTGGCGCTGGTAGCGCGAGATCTGCGCCGGGCCGCTGTCGGAACGGATCTCGGCGACCGCGGACAGCGGGACCGAACCGTTCTTGCCGGGCACGCGCAGGCTGCCGATCAAGGCCGGATCGGCCAGCGTGCGTTCGTCGAAACCGACGCGGATCGGAATCTGCCGTTCCGGAAGATTGAGCTTGGCCAACCTCTGCGTGTAATCGCCGGCCGTGGCGATGCGAGCGGCTTCGGCGATGTCGGCGCTGGCGACGCCCAATTCGGCCGCACGGGCGTCGTTCGGCACGATCACGAGCTCGGGCCGCAGCAGCGAGGCCGACGAAGTGATGCTACCCAGACCTTTGAGCGTGCGCAGATCTCGCTCCAGCGCCTGGCCGGCTTCGAGCAGGCTGCGGGCGTCGTCGCCGGCCAGCACCAGTTGCATCAGCTCGCCCGGTTCGGTGCTGATGAAACTGATGCGTGCGCCGGGCAGGTCGGCGAGCTGCGCGCGGGCCGCGCGCTCGAGCGCTTTCTGATCGCGCTCGCGTGTTTCGGGCTTGCCCCAATCGAGCACCAGGGTAGCCTTGCGTACTTCGCCGACGCCGGTCTTGGTCGGATCGCCGATATCCAGCACGCTGCCGACGGTGGTATAGACCTGCTTGAGCTCGGGAATCTTTCCGAGCTTCGCCCGCGCCTGTTCCGATACGACGACCGTGTCCTTCAGCGGCGTACCCGGCGGCAGCTCGATGCTGAGATTGCTGTGGCCGAGATCGGTGAAAGGAATGAAGGTCGCCGGAATGAAGGGCACGATGGCCAGCGACAGGAAGAACAGCAGGGTCGCGATGATCAGCGTCCACCAGCGATGGCGCAGCGCCGCATCGACCCAGTCCAGGTACCAGACCATCATGGGCGAGTCGCCGCTCTTCTCGGGATGTGCCTTCAGCTGGTAGGCCGCCATCATCGGCGTCAGCAGGCGCGCGACCAGCAGCGAGAACACCACCGCGGTCGCCGCGGTCCAACCGAATTCGCGGAAGAATTTGCCGGCGATACCGGGCATGAAGGCGACCGGCACGAACACGGCGGCCAGGGTCAGCGAGGTGGCGATCACCGCCGTACCGATTTCGTCGGCGGCGTCGCGCGCGGCGTCGATCGGCGACTTGCCCATGCGCAGATGGCGAACGATGTTTTCGATCTCGACGATCGCATCGTCCACCAGGATGCCGACGACCACCGACAGGGCCAGCAGGGTGATCAGGTTCAGGCTGAAGCCGAACAGATGCATCACCGCGAACGTCGGGATGATCGAAAGCGGCAAGGCGACGGCCGAGACCCAGGTCGCGCGCCAGTCGCGCAGGAACAGCCAGACGACCAGCAGGGCCAGCGCGGCGCCTTCCCACAACATGGTCATCGACGAATCGTAGGACCGCTCGGCCTCTTCCACCACGGAAGTAACGAGCTGGAACTTCACGCCCGGATGCGCCGCTTCCAGCTGCGCCAGCGTCTCACGCACTTTCTTCGCGACTTCGACTTCGCTCGAACCGCGCGTACGCGACAGGGAGAAAGCCACGACCGGCTTGCCGTCGAGCAAGGCGACCTGGCTCGGGTCGGCGGCGCCGTCGCTGACCCTGGCCAGCGCCGACAGGCGCACCGAGCGCCCGTCGCCGAGCGCGATGCTGAAATCGCGCAGGGCGTCGGCATCGGCGATCGTGCCGACGGTGCGAACGACCTGTTGCGCGCCGTGCAGTTCGGTCTTGCCGCTCGGGCGTTCGACCTGGCTGCGCGCGAGTTGCTGCGAGACCTGGCCG
>CAYWHO010000266.1:0-3195 GCA_964458195.1 uncultured Arenimonas sp. | reverse complement strand
TGCCCTCGCCCCCATCACCGGTCTCGTCACGGCGTTCCGGCCGGTCGCGACGCCGTCGTCGCAGGTTTCCCTGCTCACCTTCGAAACGCATCTGCGCCGCCCGGTCTTCGCCGATTTCGCCCTGGCCTGCGCCGCCGCCCGCGCGGTCGCCGATCCGGCGAACTGGCACGAGGCGCGATTGCTGGCCTGGGTGTTGTTGCCGGACCACTGGCAGGGATTGGTCGAGACGCCGGACGAGGCGGCGCGCCTGCGACTGGTGCAGAACCTGAAAGCCGCGACGACACGATGCGTTCGCAACTGGGATCCGGCGATCGACCCGCTGTGGGCGCGCGCCACGCAGGAACGAAGATTGCGCCGCGACGACGACCGCGCCGAGGCCGCGCGCTATCTCATCGCCGAACCCGTACGCAACGGCCTCGTCGCCAGCCTGGACGACTACCCGTTCTGGAACAGCGAGTGGGTGTAGGGACGGGCATTCGCAACCCGCGACCAGGCTTCCGTAGGAGCGATGGTCGCTTCTAACGGCCGCAGGGCCGGTAAATCGCGAAGGGACTCGTCGCGCCGTCGCCGTAGGAGCGATGGCAATCGCGACTCGGGCATTCTGGAAGAAACAATGAAGATCGACTCATCTTTCGGTCATAGGGCATTGCGAAGACACCGTCATTCTATCGAGGGTACGACCTATCTTCTGACGGCCGTCACAATAGATAGAAGACCGATATTCAATGATTGGGATACGGCGGTCGCGGCGGCGGCGACACTGGCAGATCCTGGCTTATGGCGTGACTCGAAGCTTCTTTGTTGGGTATTGATGCCTGATCACCTCCACGCGCTGGTAACGCTCGGTGACAGCGAGCCGCTGGCGAAGCTCATGAAACGGGTCAAATCGGTTGTCGCACAAGTGGTGAATCGCCAACTGAACCGAAACGGTTCTCTCTGGGCTCCGGCATTCCACGATAGGGCACTTCGGCACGAAGACGATCTTGTCGACATGGCCCGATACATCATCGCGAATCCCGTTCGAGCGGGTCTCTCACCTCGCGTCGGCATGTACCCGTTCTGGGACGCGATCTGGTTGCCCGGCTAGTCTCGGTCGCGATTGCCATCGCTCCTACGGCAGGGCCGGGGCGAGACCGGTCGCGATTGCCATCGCTCCCACGGAGGCATCCAGGCAGGAACGATTGCGATTGCCATCGCTCCTACGGCAGGGCCGGGGCGAGATCGGTCGCGATTGCCATCGCTCCTACGGCGGTCCCGGAGCGGGATCGGTCGCGAGCGCGTCGCTCCTACAGGCGCCCAACAACCGCAAACGCAATCACCCGCCCCTTGCCGCTCGGATCTGCGCTTCCACCGCGGCGATCGCCGTCATGTTGACGACGCGGCGCGGGGTCGAGGCCGGGGTCAGCACGTGCGCGGGCTTGTCCACGCCCATCAGGATGGGGCCGATGGCGACGCCGTCGGTCATCACGCGCACGAGGTTGTAGGCGATGTTGGCCGAGTCGAGGTTGGGCAGCACGAACAGGTTGGCGCGGCCGCTCAGCGTGGTGCCGGGGAAGATGCGCTTGCGCAGGGCTTCGTCCCAGGCAGTGTCCGCCATCATCTCGCCGTCGATCTCGAGCTTGGGCGCGCGGGCGACGATCAGTTCGCGCGCCTGCGCCATCTTCTTGGCGCTGGCGTCGTCGTGGCTGCCGAAGTTCGAATGCGAGAGCAAGGCCACTTTCGGCGTGATGCCGAACAATTTCAGGCGATAGCTCGCCTGCAGCGTCGCCTCGGCGATCTGCTCGGCGCTCGGGTCGTATTGCACGTGCGTATCGAGGAAGAAGGACACGCCCTGGTCGTTGATGACGCCGGTCATCGCCGAGGTCGAGGTCAGGCCCTTGTCGAGCGAGAACACGCTGCGGATGTAACCGAGCTTCTTGTGATAGCGGCCGACGAGACCGCAGATCAGCGCGTCGGCTTCGCCGCGTTCGACCATCAAAGCGGCGATGAGGGTGGGCCGCGAGCGCAGCAGGTTCTTCGCCGCCGCCGGCGTCACGCCGCGGCGCGCGGTGATGGCGTGGTACTGCTGCCAATAGTCGTTGAAGCGCGGGTCGTCGTTGATGTTGGTCAACTGGAAATCGACGCCGGCGCGCATGCGCAGGCCGAGACGCGCGATGCGCGTCTCGATCACGTCCGGGCGGCCGATCAGGATCGGCTCGGCCAGGCCTTCGTCGATCACGGTCTGCACCGCGCGCAGCACCGTCTCTTCCTCGGCTTCAGCGTAAACGACGCGCTTTCGATCCTTGCGCGCAAGTTCGTAAACCGGCTTCATCAGCAGACCGGTGCGGTAGATGAACTGGGCCAGTTTCTCGCCATAGGCCTTGAAATCGGCGATCGGTCGCGCGGCGATGCCGGAATCCATCGCCGCTTTCGCCACCGCCGGCGCCAGTTCGGTCAGCAGGCGCGGATCGAACGGGCGCGGAATCAGGTACTCGGCGCCGAAACGCGGCACTTCGCCGCTATAGGCGCTGCCGAGGTCGGAGGCTTCCTTGCGCGCGATCGCCGCGATCGCCTTGACGCAGGCCAGTTTCATCGCCTCGTTGATGGTGGTCGCGCCGACATCGAGTGCGCCACGGAAGATGTAGGGGAAGCAGAGCGCGTTGTTGACCTGGTTCGGGTAGTCGCTGCGGCCGGTGGCGATGATGCAGTCGGGCCGCACCTTCTTCGCTTCTTCCGGCAGGATTTCCGGGTTCGGATTGGCCAGCGCGAAGATGATGGGCTTGTCGGCCATGGTCGCGACCATCTCGGGCTTGAGCACGCCGGCGGCGGACAGGCCGAGGAAGACATCGGCGCCCTGCACGATTTCCGCGAGCGTTCGCTTGTCGGTATCGCGCGCGTAACGCTGCTTGTCGGCGTCCATGTGACCGCGACCGGTGTAGAGCACGCCTTCGCGATCGAAGGCGAGGATGTTCTCGGGCTTCAGACCGAGCGAGACGAGCATGTCCAGGCAGGCGATGCCGGCGGCGCCGGCGCCGCTGGTGGCGAGCTTCACGTCTTCGATCTTCTTGCCGGTGACGTGCAAGGCGTTGAGCATGGCGGCGCCGACGATGATCGCGGTGCCGTGCTGGTCGTCGTGGAAGACCGGGATCTTCATCCGCTCGCGCAGCTTCTTCTCGACCTCGAAGCACTCCGGTGCCTTGATGTCCTCGAGGTTGA
>CAYWHO010000265.1:0-3208 GCA_964458195.1 uncultured Arenimonas sp. | reverse complement strand
CGTCGGCGATCGTGTCCAGCGCATCGCTGGTGCCGACGACGGCGGGCACGCCGAGCTCGCGCGCGATGATCGCCGCGTGGCAGGTACGGCCGCCGCGGTTGGTGACGATGGCGGCGGCGCGTTTCATCACCGGTTCCCAATCGGGGTCGGTCATGTCGGCGACCAGTACGTCGCCGGGTTGCACGCGTTCCATGTCGGCCAGCGAGCGCACCACGCGGGCGATGCCGCTGCCGATCTTGTTGCCGATCGCGCGTCCTTCGCAGATCACCGGACCGCGGCGACCGAGCGAGTAGCGCTCGATCTGGGTGGCGCGGGCGCGCGATTTCACCGTCTCGGGACGCGCCTGCACGATGTAGAGTTTGCCGGTGACGCCGTCCTTGGCCCACTCGATGTCCATCGGGCGGCCATAGTGTTCTTCGATCACCAGCGACTGCTTCGCCAGCTCCTGCACATCGGCGTCGCTGATGGAGAACTTCGCGCGCAGCTCGGCCGGCGTGTCCTCGTTGCGCACGCGCTCGCCGGGCTGGTCCGAATAGACCATGCGTATCTGCTTGGCGCCGAGGGTGCGGCGCAGGATGGCGGGCTTGCCCTGGCGCAGCGTCGGTTTGTAGACGTAGAACTCGTCGGGGTTCACCGCGCCCTGCACGACGGTCTCGCCCAGGCCGTAGCTGGCGGTGACGAAGACGACATCGCGGAAGCCGGATTCGGTGTCGAGCGTGAACAGCACGCCGGAGGAACCGACGTCGGAGCGCACCATCAGCTGCACGCCGGCGGAGAGGAAGACGTCTTCGTGCTTGAAACCGTGGTGCACGCGGTAGGCGATGGCGCGGTCGTTGTACAGGGAGGCGAACACTTCCTTCACCTTGCGCACGACGTCGTCTTCGCCGGAAACGTTGAGGAAGGTCTCCTGCTGGCCGGCGAAGCTCGCATCCGGCAGGTCTTCCGCGGTCGCCGAGGAGCGCACCGCCACGGCGATTTCGGCGGCGCCCGCGTCGGCGCACATCTTGCGGTAACCGGTGCGGATGGCCTGGTCCAGCGCCGGCGGCAGCGGCGCGTCCATCACCCAGCCGCGGATCTCGGCGCCGGCCTTGACCAGTTCGCCGACGTTCTCGACGTCCAGCGTCTCCAGGCGGCGATACATACGCTCGGCCAGCTGGTTGAAGTCGACGAACTCGCGATAGGCATCCGCGGTGGTCGCGAAACCGCCGGGCACGGACACGCCGAGCTGGCTCAGATGACCGATCATCTCGCCGAGGGAGGAGTTCTTTCCGCCCACCTGGGCCAGATCGGACAGACGCAGTTCGTGCAGCCACAGGACGTGCTGGAGGGAAGCGGGGGCGCTCAAGTCGGGCTCCGGAGGAAGGGTGTCGCGGGAGACCGCTATTATCCCGCGCCCGGGCCGGCCAAGCCAATCTGCGGCAGAATGCGCCATTCCGCAGTGGGGTCCGCGCATGACACGACCGGTGTTCTACATCTCCGACGGCACCGGCATCACGGCTGAAACCATCGGCCACAGCCTGCTGACCCAGTTCGAGGGCGTCGATTTCGAGACCCGGCGGATCGCCTTCGTGGACAATGCCGAGAAGGCCCAGGCCGCGGCCGTCGAGATTCGCAGCACGGCCGATGCCATGGGCGTGCGGCCTATCGTCATCAATACCGTGGTTGACCAGAGCCTGTCGGCGATCCTGGCCGAAAGCGGGGCGGTGATGCTCGACGTGTTCACGCCCTTCATCCAGCCGCTGGAAGCGGAACTCGGCGTGAAGCGGCAGTCGCGGGTGGGCAAGGCGCACGGGCTGGTGGACTTCGCCGCCTACGAATCGCGCATCAACGCGACCAACTACGCGTTGACCCACGACGACGGCATCGACCTCGACTATGGCGAGGCCGACCTGATCCTGGTCGGCGTGTCGCGTTCCGGCAAGACGCCGACCTGCCTCTACCTCGCCCTGCACTACGGCGTGAAAGCGGCCAACTATCCGTTGACCGAAGAGGATCTGGAAGGGGAGGGGCTGCCGAAGCGGTTGAAGGCGCACCGGCGCAAGCTGTTCGGCCTGACCATCGATCCGGTGCGGTTGCAGCAGATACGGCAGGAGCGCAAACCGGGTTCGCGCTACGCCCGGCTCGAACAATGCCGAAAGGAAGTGGCGTTGGCCGAAACGCTGTTCCGCTCGGAGAACCTGCCGTCGTTGAGCACGACGCATACCTCGATCGAGGAAATCGCCAGCAAGGTGCTGGCCCAGCTCGGCATCCAGCGGCACATGTTCTGAGTCGCAGGGCCCCTCTAATCTAGCGCATTCCCGAGGAATTTCCGCGTATCTTTTTGCACAGGCGGGCGAAAAAAGCCCCGTGCTAGCATCGGCTCGTGAACGCCAATGCGCACCCGCCGCTGCCTCGCCTCAGCCGACTGGCCTGGTTGATGGGCCTGTACGCGGAAAACTTCCAGCGCCTGACCTCCCTGTTCGACCTGGCTCACCTGCAGGAAGGGCGTTACCTGTCGCGTTGCCCGGGCGGCCTCGACCTGGTGGTCGAAGTGCTGGAGATTCACGCCTACACGCTGGAACTGCGCCTCAGTTACCGCATGCAGGATCCGGTGACGGGGCGCCCCGATCCCTCCGCGCACGTGCGTGTCTACCGCGATGCACGGCAGGCCGAGGCGACGCATTGCTACGTGGGGCGCAACTGGCAGGACGTACTGGGCCTGCGTCCTTCGCCGCGCGTGCTGTTTGGCCATCGGTTGCGGATGAATTCCTTTCTCAACAAATGGCTCGAGTACCTGAAAACACAGGGTCACGCCGGTCTTGTCGCCTGGTCGTCGGAAGCGCCGGACGAGGAAGCCTTGAGCTGCGCTTGACGGGTTCCGGGCCCGCCGCCGCCTGTTCTGCACTGCGACGCCACGGGTATTCACCGCCGCAGCGAAGACCTCCGCCGCTGCCGGCGGCGTCGAGGTCCTGTCGATGGACGACGAGGCCCGCTTCGGGCCCGAAGCGCACCACCTGTCGTTCGCGGAAGCCGCCGACGCCGGACTCGTCTGCGACCTGGGGGTGCTGGCGTCGGTCGTCACCGACGACGACGTCGCACGCTCTGTCGGTGACCGGGCGCTGCTCGACCTCGCCGGCGGTGTCGTCGACGCGGACCTGGTCGCCGCCGCGGTGGCGGTCTCGCGGGCCGCCGCCGACCGGGACCTCCGCCGGCTCCTCACGTTCCACTC
>CAYWHO010000264.1:0-3214 GCA_964458195.1 uncultured Arenimonas sp. | reverse complement strand
GCGAACTGCTGCGCCCGGCGGTGCTGATCCCCGAATCCAAGCGCCTGAACGTGCTGCTCAAGGAATTCCGCGTCTCGCGCAACCACATGGCCATCGTGGTGGACGAACACGGCGGCGTCGCCGGCCTGGTGACGATCGAGGACGTGCTCGAACAGATCGTCGGCGAGATCGACGACGAACACGACGAGGCCGACGAAGCGAAGATGATCGCGGCGCAGGCCGACGGCCAGTTCGTCGTCGATGCGCTGACGCCGATCGGCGATTTCAACGAACAGTTCCGCGCCGACTTCCCCGACGACGAGTACGACACCATCGGCGGCCTGATCACCTCGGCCATCGGCCACCTGCCGGAAGCGGGCGAAGAACTGAGCATGGACCGCTTCCACTTCCGCGTCGGCCGGGCGGACGCGCGTCGCGTGCATTCCTTCGTCGTCAGCGTGCACGCGCCGGGTTGATGCGGCGCCTCGCCCTGACCCTTTGCCTGTGGCTGCTGGCGGCGACGGCTTCGGCCGTGTCGCTCGCGCCGGCCGTGGCGCCGCGTATCGGCGTGATGACCATGGAGCCCGGCGAGGAGTTCTGGGAACGCTTCGGCCACAACGCCATCGTCGTCGTCGATCCGGCAACGCAGGCCGCGACGTCGTACAACTACGGCTACTTCGACATGTCCGAGCCGGACTTCGTCGGAAACTTCGTGCGCGGCCGCATGCGCTACCAGCTGGTGGCCATTCCGTTCGAGGAGGACGTGGAGAACTACCGACTGGTCGGTCGCGGCGTCACCCTGCAATGGCTGGACCTGGATCCCGCACAGGCGGAATCGCTCGCTGCCGCGCTGGCGCTGAACGCGCGCCCGGAGAATGCGCGCTACACCTACGACTACTTCGAGTCGAATTGTTCCACCCGCGTGCGCGATCGCCTCGACGAAGCCCTGGGCGGCATGCTCAAGCGGCATCTCTCCGGACGCTCCGAGGGCAACACCTATCGCAGCGAAGCGGTGCGTCTGGCCTGGCCGGCGCCGTGGATGGCCTACGGATTCCACGTCGGGCTTTCCGGCGCGGCGGACGCGCCCCTCTCGCGCTGGCAGGAAGCCTTCATCCCGATGCGCTTGCGCGACTCCCTGCGCGAACTCAAGCGCGCGGACGGACGGCCGCTGGTGCTGCAGGAAACGGTGCTGGTCCCGCATCGGCTGTCCTTGCCACCCACCGAACTGCCGCGCTGGCGCGTAGCGGCGCTGTTCGTCGGCATGGCGCTGGCGGTGTCGGCGATGTGGTTGGGCCGCCGCCGGCCGCGCACGTTGGCGGCGATCGCATTGCCCTTCTGGACGCTATGTACGCTGGTGGGCGCAACGATGTTGTTCCTGTGGCTGGGCAGCCAGCATCGCTACGCCTGGGGCAACGAGAACCTGCTGTTGCTCAGTCCGCTGTGCCTGCTGCTCCTGCCGGGCGGCTGGGCGATCGCGCGCGGACGCGCGCCGTCGAAGCGATTCGCCTCCTGGCTGTGGCTGGTCGCCGGCTGCGCGGCGCTGGCGGGTTTCCTGAAGTTCCTGCCCTTCCGGCCGCAGGAAAACGTCGAATGGGTCTTGCTGTTCCTGCCCATGCACCTGGCCCTGGCGCGCGGCCTCGATCCCAAACCGAAAACCTGATCGCTTGCCGCGCGCGGCCCGCTCGCCGATGATCGCGCCATGAACTCGCCCCTTGCCCCGGCCACGCCGGCCTGCGTCATCAACTGCGTCGCCTACGGGCGCGACGGTTCCCGCCGCGACATCACCCTCGATGCCATCAGCGACGTACTCGCCGTGGACGACGGCAGTTTCGTCTGGGTCGGGCTGTACGAACCCGAGGAATCGCTGCTCGACAAGCTGCAGGAAGAGTTCGGCCTGCACGATCTCGCCATCGAGGACGCGCACAACGCGCACCAGCGGCCGAAGATCGAAGCCTACGGCCAATCGCTGTTCATCGCCGCGCATACCGCCCAGGTGGTCGACGGCAAGCTTTCCTTCGGCGAAACGCATATCTTCGTCGGCCCGCGCTACCTGGTGACGGTGCGGCACGGCTCCTCGCTGTCCTACGCCCCGGTGCGGGCGCGCTGCGAGCGCGAACCGGAACTCATGGCGGTGGGGCCCAGCTACGGGCTCTACGCCGTGCTCGATTTCATCGTCGACAATTTCATGCCGATCGTCGACGAGTTCCGCGAACAGCTGAACGCCCTGGAGCAGGACATCTTCGCCGAATCCTTCCGCCGGGAGACGGTGGCCAAGCTCTACCAGCTCAAGCGCGATCTCACGCGCATGCGACTGGCGGTGGCCCCGATGCAGGACATCACCGGCCAGCTCACCCGTGTGCATATCGCCCTGGTCGGCGAGGAAATGCGCCTGTATTTCCGCGACGTGTTCGACCACACGCTGCGCGTCAACGACGCCACCGACACCCTGCGCGAAATGCTGACGGCGGCGATGTCGGTGAACCTCGCGCTGGTCACAGTGGCGCAGGGCGAGATCGTCAAGCGCCTCGCCGGCTGGGCCGGCCTGCTGGCGGCGCCGACGCTGATCGCCAGCTGGTACGGCATGAACTTCGTGCACATGCCCGAACTGGGCGGACGCTACAGTTACTGGATCATGATCGGCGTGACCCTGAGCGTCTGTGGGCTGCTGTACGCCGCGCTGCGCCGGGCCAAATGGCTTTGAAGCCAGGCCGCGAATCCGGCGACTGAAATACGAAGGCCTCGGTTTCCCGCGGCCTTCGCTCTTGCGCCGGCGGCGCCTGCGACTATTCCGCCGTCCAGCGCTTCAGCCAGGCATTGACGGTGTCGTGCCAGAGCACGCTGTTCTGCGGCTTGAGCACCCAGTGGTTCTCGTCCGGGAAATACAGGAACTGGCTCTCCACGCCCTTGCGCTGCAGGGCGCCGAACAGCGCGATGCCCTGCTCGACCGGAATGCGGTAGTCGAGCTGGCCGTGCACGACCAGCATCGGTACCTTGAACTTGTCGACGTGCAGGACGGGATTGAAGCGTTCGTAGTTCTCCGGTTTGTCGAACACCGTGCCGCCGTTCTCCCACTCGGTGAACCAGCTCTCTTCCGTCGCATACCCCATCATGCGCTGGTCGAAGACACCGTCGTGGCTGACCAGGCACTTCCACGCATCCGGCCACTGGCTGGCGATCCAGTTCACCATGAAACCGCCGTAGCTGGCGCCGAGCGCACAGGCGCGTGAACCGTCGA
>CAYWHO010000263.1:0-3227 GCA_964458195.1 uncultured Arenimonas sp. | reverse complement strand
GACCGGCTCGCTGAGCTTGGCGTCGATCGGGCCCTTGCCGTCGATCGGTTCGCCTAGCGCGTTGACGACGCGACCCAGCAGCTCCGGTCCGACCGGCACCTCGAGGATGCGGCCGGTGGTCTTGGCCACGGCGCCTTCGCGCAGATGCTCGTAGTCGCCGAGCACCACGGCACCGACGGAGTCGCGCTCGAGGTTGAGGGCGAGAGCGAACGTATTGTTCGGCAGTTCGATCATTTCGCCCTGCATCACGTCGGCGAGACCGTGGATGCGCACGATGCCGTCGGACACCGAGGTGACGGTGCCTTCGTTGCGCGCTTCGGCGGCCAGCTTGACCTTTTCGATGCGGGACTTGATGAGTTCGCTGATTTCGGACGGGTTGAGCGTCTGCATGGGTGTGTCCTGGGTGACTGGCCGGGGCCAGCTTGGTTCAAAGGGAAATCTGGAAACTCAGTTGGCCAGCGCCGCGCCGAGGCGCGCCAGCTTGGTACGCAGCGAGCCGTCGATGACCACGTCGCCCGCATCGATGACCGCGCCGCCGATGAGGGCGTCGTCGATCGCGGTGCTGAGCTCGACCTCGCGCCCGAAACGGCGCTTGAGCGAGTCGCGCAGCTTGGCCAGTTCGTTCGCATCCAGCGCCTGCGCCGATGTCACCGTGGCTTTCACCACGCGCTCGGCGTCGGCACGCAGCTCGTCGAACAGCGCGGCGAGCTCCGGCAACAAGGGCAGACGACGATTGTCGGCGAGCACCTGCAAGAACTGGCGGAAACTCGGATCGACGTCGCCCGGCGGCACGATTAGATCGACCAGGTCGTTCCGGGCCAAGCGCGGATCGCCGAGCAGCGACTGCACGGCAGGCTGGGCCACCGCCATCGCGCTGAACGCCAGCAACTGCGACCACTGCGGCAGGCGGGACTGCTCGCGCGCCAGCGAGAACGCGGCGCGGGCGTAGGGACGGGCGAAGGTGAGGGCTTGGCTCATGGCGGCTCTCGCTCGGCTTAGATTTCGGCGGCGAGTTCGTCGAGCAGCGCCTTGTGGGCGTTGCTGTCGATTTCGCGACGGATCAGCTTCTCGGCGCCGGCGACGGCGAGCGCGGACACCTGCTTGCGCAGGTCCTCCTTGGCGCGGGTGGCGGCAGAAACGATCTCGGCCTGGGCTGCCGCCTTCTGGCGATTGCCTTCGGCGATCGCCTCTTCCTTGGCGGCGTCGACGATCTGGTTCGCGCGGGCATGCGCCTGCTCGATGATTTCGTTCGCCTTCAAACGCGCCTGGCGAATCTCCTCCGCGACCTTTTCCTCGCCCTGCGCAAGCTCCTTGCGGGCGCGGTCAGCGGCCGCCAGACCTTCGGCAATACGGTTCTGCCGCTCTTCGATGGCCGCCATCAGCGGCGGCCAGATGAATTTGACGGTGAACCAGATGAGGATCGCGAACGAGATCATCTGGCCCAGCAAAGTGTAGTTCAGGTTCATGGCTTGCCCTGCGAATCAAACCCTGCCGCGGCCTCACGCCGCGGCAGTAACCACGCACGGGCTTCGAGGCCCGTGCGGCGGTAACGCGTTGCTCTTAGTGAGCGGTGGTCGCGGCGGCCGGCGCGGCAGCCTTGACCTCGGCCGTCAGCGGGTTGGCGAACGCGAACATCATCGCCACGCCGACGCCGATCAGGAACGCCGCGTCGATCAGGCCGGCGAGCAGGAACATGCGGCCCTGCAGCATCGGGACGAGCTCCGGCTGACGCGCGGCCGACTCGAGAAACTTCGAGCCCATGATGCCGATGCCGAGCGCAGCGCCGAGAGCGCCGAGGCCGACGATGATGCCGATGGCGATGGCGGTAAAGCCCTGGACGTTAGCGATGAATTCCATGGTGGATCTCCGATTGAACTGAATGTTGAAGGTTTGGAACGAAACGATTGGAAACGGTGCAACAAAATCAGTGGTGCTCGTGCGCCATCGAGATGTATACGACGGTGAGCACCATGAAAATGAAGGCCTGCAGCAGGATGATCAGGATGTGGAAGATCGCCCAGCCGGCAGAGAACACGACGCCGGGCAGAAAAGTCACCCAGGTGGCGAATAGGCCAGAGATAAGCATGAAGACCAGCTCGCCGGCATACATATTGCCGAACAGTCGCATGCCCAGGCTCACCGGCTTGGACAGGTACTCGACGAGATTGAGGAAAAGATTGGGAATCGCCAGCACGATCTTCGCGAACGTCCCGTGCGCATGGAACGGCGCGGTGAAGAGTTCCTTGGCGAAACCACCACCGCCCTTCGCCTTGATCGAATAGAAGATGATCAGGAGGAAAACCGTGATCGACATGCCGAACGTCGTATTGATGTCGGCAGTCGGCACCATGCGGGCATAGGTGTGGTGCGCCACGTCGGAACCTGCGACCTGCGTGACGATCCAGCCAGGCAGGTCGAGCGGCAGGAGATCCATGGCATTCATGAAGACGACCCACACGAAGATCGTCAGGGCGAGCGGCGCGATGAACCGCCGGTCGCCGTGGAACGTGTCCTTCACCTGGCTGTCGACGAATTCGACGACCAACTCGACAAAGGCCTGTGCCTTGGAGGGCACGCCGGCGGTCGCCTTGCGCGCCTGCGTCCAAAGCAGGAAGCAGGCGAACAAGCCCAGCGCCAGCGAGATGACCCATGAATCCAGGTGGATGGCGCCATCACCGAGCGCGACCTTGTTATGGGTCAGGTGGTGGACGATGTATTCGGTCAAACCGCCGGGGCTCGATTCAGCGCTCACGTACGATACCTATGACTTGATCTTGCTAATGAGGAGGAATGCGACGGTGGTACCCGCTGCTCCCGCCAGCAAAGGCAGGGGCGGCAACCCTAAGCGGGCGAGCGCGACATACAGCGCTGCCAGCACCACCAGCCACTTCAGGACGATTCCGGTGATCAGGCCTGCCAGTGCCAGCCCTGCCGACGGCACCTGCATGGACAGTGATCTCCATGCGTACAGCAGAGTCCCCAGAACCACGGCTCCGCCACCTATCGCCGCCGCCTGGAACGAGCTGCCATCCCGCAAAAGGAAAGCCAGCGCGATTCCGGTCGCGACGACGGCCTGGAAGACCATCGCGCGGAGCGCAAGGCGACGATTGGCGGCCATGGAATTGAGCACGCGTCGCATCACCATTTTCGACGAAAGGCAGCGCAAAACCGCCCTGCCAAGCCGCGAGATTATAGCAGCTGTTTTTTGAGGCGAACAAGCCGAAATG
>CAYWHO010000262.1:0-3243 GCA_964458195.1 uncultured Arenimonas sp. | reverse complement strand
GCCGACGTGCAGGTGGGCATTCCCGGCTTCGAGGACGAACAGAAGCGCGTCATCGCCGCCACCGTGGGCGACCTGCGCATCGTCAACCTGTACGTGGTGAACGGCCAGGACGTGGGCACCGAGAAGTACGACTACAAGCTGCGCTGGCTCGACGCCGTGCACGGCTGGCTGGCCGACGAGATCAAGGCGCATCCGCGCCTGGTCGTGCTCGGCGATTTCAACATCGCGCCGGACGATCGCGACGTGCACGACCCGGCGATCTGGAACGACGACAGCATCCTCACGTCCACCGCCGAACGCGCCGCGCTGCGTCGCCTGATGGACCTCGGCCTGCGCGACAGCTTCCGCCTGCACCACGAGGAAGGCGGCCTCTTCAGCTGGTGGGATTACCGCGCGGCCGGATTCCGCCGCAATCTCGGCCTGCGCATCGATCTTGCCCTGGTCAGCGACGCCCTGGCGCCGCATGCGAAGGCGGCCGGCATCGATCGCGAACCGCGCACCTGGGATCGTCCCAGCGATCATGCGCCGGTGTGGGTGGAGCTGGGCTAGGCGTTTCCGTCGCGCCACAAGCAGGCGAGCAGGAGTACCCCGATCGCCGCCGATACCGCGGAGAGCGCGGGGCGATAGCGCAGCGCCCGCGGAACGGCGCGTTCGGCAAAACGGCGATGCCAGCGATACGGCAGGGCGAGCATCAGCAGGCTGGTCGTCACCAGAACGATGCCGCCCCAGCGGAAGACGATCGGAAGCGGCATCTCCGGCGATTCCACCCACAGGGCAAGGCCGACCAGGATCCGTATCGCCATTTCCAGCCAGTGTACGAATGGCGATTGGGCGAAGCCGAGCAGGAACGAATCGAAGTGGGCAGGGGCGACGACCGCGACGAGCGCCAGGCCGATGAAGTACAGGGCGGTCAGCACGAGGATCGTCGTCGCCAACGCAGAAATCGCGGGATGCGCCCCGAGCAATAGCGCAAGACCGTCGATCACGTAGCGACGAACACGCCTTCGATCTCGACGTCGAGTTCGCGCCGGCAGATGTCGCCGCGCAGATAGAGCACGCGGTCCTGCGGCAGGCCCGAGGCGGCGATGGCCTCGCGCGCGATGGCGAGATCGCCCGGACGGCGCAGGTACACGCGCAGCGCTTCGCAGTTCGACAGCGGGAACGCGCGTCCGGTCTTATGCTGGCCTTCGGCCAGCAGGGCATCGAGATTGGCCAGGCTCTCGCGCAACTGCGCGCCGACATCGCCGGCGTGCTGGGAGACATGGCCGACGATGCTGGCGGTGCCGGAGGCTAGCAATCGCGGCGATTCGGACTCGGCATCGAGCAGGGCGCCGCGGGAAAATCCCGGCGAGACCGGGCCGAATTCGCGCGGATAGCGCCAGGCCGGCGTCTGCCGCGGATTCTCCAGCGCCTGCGCCGGCGCACTCGCGCACAGCGCGATCAGCTGCACGCGATCGGGCGCGCCATCGGTGCCGATCGCCGTCGCGGCCGGCGGCGGGTCGTTGAACATGCCGTCCACGGCGCGGGCGCGGCCGACGCAGAAGCGGCGATAGCGTTCGTCGTCGCCTTCGCCTTCGTTGATCGCGGCGAAATAATTCCAGATGCGCAACAGGTAGGGATGTTCGGACGGGCGCACGCAGGTCAGCAGGCGTTCGTACGCCGTTGCCGCCGCACTCTCGATATCGCCGTCCTGTTCCTCGACCGATACCGCGCACAAGGCATAGTGCTGGCCGTGCGCCCAGGCCGCACCGACGGTTTCGGCGCTTTCGCGTATCCCGCCGGCGAACCAGGTTTCGACCCGGCCCGGTCCGTGCAGCGGCGCGCAGGCCACGCGCAGCGGTTCGGGCGCGGCGGCGCCGAACTCGAAGCGGATCAGGGCGGCGCCGTCATCGGCATGGGCGATGCGCAGCCGGGCGGCGGGGGCGGGGGAAGGACTCATCGACGGCGCGATTATACCGGGCCGGCCTTGCGGGCCGCTGCGGCATCGTCGCGGCCGGTATTATGTCGGCAGTTGATGCGGATGCGCCCATGTCCCAGCTCGATGCCGTCCATGCCTATCTGACCGACCTGCAGGACCGGATCTGCGCCGCGCTCGAGCGCAGCGATGGCAGCGCGCGTTTCGTCGAGGACCGTTGGCAGCGCGAGGCGGGTGCGTCGCCGATCCAGGGCGGCGGCCGATCGCGGGTCATGAAAGAAGGCGCCGTGTTCGAACAGGCCGGTGTCGGGTTCTCCGATGTCAGCGGCAGTGAGATGCCGGCGGCCGCGACCGCGCACCGTCCCGAGCTCGCCGGCGCGCCTTGGCGCGCAGTCGGCGTGTCGCTGGTGATCCATCCGCGCAACCCTTATGTGCCGACTTCGCACGCGAACGTGCGCTATTTCGAAGCGCAACCGAAATCCGGCCCACCGATCTGGTGGTTCGGTGGCGGTTTCGACCTGACGCCCTTCTATCCTTTCGACGAAGACGTGCGGCACTGGCACCAGGTCGCGCACGACCTGTGCGCGCCGTTCGGCGAGCAAAGGTATGCCGCGCACAAGCAATGGTGCGACCGCTATTTCTTCCTGAAGCATCGCGACGAGACGCGCGGCGTCGGCGGCTTGTTCTTCGACGACTTGAACGAGAACGGCTTCGAGCAATGCTTCGCCTACCAGCGTGCGGTCGGCGACGGTTATCTCGATGCCTATGTGCCGATCGTCGAGAAACGCAAGGCGGCGCCGTATGGCGAGCGCGAGCGCGAGTTCCAGCTGTACCGGCGCGGTCGCTATGTCGAATTCAATCTCGTCTGGGATCGCGGCACGCTGTTTGGCCTGCAGAGCGGCGGCCGCACCGAGAGCATCCTGATGAGCCTGCCGCCACGCGTGCGCTTCGAATACGGCTACGTGCCGGAACCCGGCAGCGACGAAGCGCGCCTGGCCGAGTACCTGAAACCTCGCGATTGGTTGTAGCCCGGCTAGAGCGCCGCAGGCGCGAAAGCCGGGGGCCGCGTGTATCGACGCCGCCGCTTTCTCGCGATCAAGCCCCTCACCCCAACCCTCTCCCCGCGCGCGGGGAGAGGGAGGAATGCGGCACGTGCGAGTGAAATGCGTCGCGCAAAAATCCTTTCGCCACGCGATTGGCCGTAGCCGGGTTGAGCGCCTTTGGCGCGATACCCGATGCTGCGCGTATCGATACCGCCGTTTCCTCGCGATCTAGCCCCTCACCCCAACCCTCTCCCCGCGCGCGGGGAGAGGGAGGAATGCGGCACG
>CAYWHO010000261.1:0-3245 GCA_964458195.1 uncultured Arenimonas sp. | reverse complement strand
GTGATGCCCGTCGAACTCGCGGATTTCCTTGCCCTCGGCGACGATGGTGCCGTAACCGGTGCGCGTATAGAAAGCGGGAATGCCGGCGCCGCCAGCGCGCAGCCGTTCGGCCAGCGTACCCTGCGGGTTGAACTCGAGTTCGAGTTCCCCGGCGAGGTATTGCCGTTCGAATTCCTTGTTCTCGCCGACGTAGGACGAAATCATCTTCCTGATCTGCCGGGTCGCCAGCAGCATGCCGAGGCCGAAACCATCCACGCCAGCATTGTTCGAGATCGCGGTCAGGCCTTTCGCGCCGGAATCGCGCAGCGCCGCGATCAGCGCCTCGGGAATGCCGCAAAGGCCGAAACCGCCGACCGCGAGCGTCTGCCCGTCCCGCACGATGTCGCGCAGCGCCGTGGCGGCGTCGGGATAAACCTTGGAGCGTCGGGCGGTGTCGGCCATGGCGGGAACTCGACATGTCGGAAAAACCGGATTCTATCGCGACCGCCTCGCCCTGCGCGCTGGTACGTTGGTACGAGGCTAGGCGGTGCGATCCAGCGCCACCAGGCGGCCGTGCTCCATGCGGGCCACGACGTTGCAGACGTCGCGCACCAGGTCGGCGTTGTGGCTGGCGAGCACGAGGATGTTGGCCTTGTCCACCAGCTCATGCAGGCGCTTGTCGGCCTGGCGCATGAAGTCGGCGTCGCCGACGCCGATCCATTCGTCCATCAGCAGCACCTCGGCCTCGACCTGGCTGACGATGGCGAAGGCCAGGCGCAGCAGCATGCCGCTCGAATAGGTGCGCACCGGCAGGTGAAGGAACTCGCCGAGACCGGAGAATTCGCAGATCGCCGGCGTCAGTTCGCGCAGCTGCCGGCGGTCGAGACCTTGCATGAGGCCGCGCAGCCGGATGTTCTCCAAGCCGGTGGCTTCCAGGTCCAGGCCCATCGTCATGTCGAGCAGGCTGACGCGGCGACCCTGAACCTCGCAGCGACCCGCGCTCGGCGTGTAGATCCCGGCCATGAGCTTGAGCAGACTGGTCTTGCCGGCGCCGTTGTGGCCGACGAGGCCGAGGCGATCGCCGTCGCGCAGTTCCAGCGAGACGTCCTTCACCGCTTCGACCACGCTGACGCGGCGCGAGGCGTGCGCGATCGAACCGCCGGTCACGCCGCTCATGATCGCGCCTTTCAGCGAGCGGTTGATCGTGCCGTAGATCGGCAGGTCGAGGCTGCAGCGTTCGAGCGAAATCGCGGCCATGTCAGACCCAGAAAGCGATGCGCCGGCGATAGCCGACGAAAGCCGCCAGCGCCAGCGCCGCGAGCGCGAACGCACAGGCCAGGCAGGCGCCATACATCCACGGCGGCGGGACCTCGCCGAGCATGGGCGCCCGCACGAGCTCGATGAACCAGTGGAAAGGATTGTAGTCGGCGACGTATTGGCGCTCGCCGAGCAGCTTCGGTTGCCAGATCACTGGCGTGACGAAAAACAGCACCTGCAACACGCTGGCGACGATCTGCGGCAGGTCGCGGAAACGCGCGCAGGCCATCGCCAACAGGAGAATCGCCGGCAAGGCCGTCAGTGCGATCAGCATCAGGCCGGGCAACACCCAGAGCCAGCTCGCCTGCGGTGCGATGCCGAACACCAGCACCAGGGCGACGATGGCCAGCGCGTTGTGCGCGAAGACCATCAGGTTGCGCGCCAGCGTGCGCAAGGCATGCACGCTGTAGGGAAGCCGGATGGAACGGATCAGGCTTTCGGACTGGATGAAAGCCTGGCAACCCTCGGTCAACAGGCTCGAGAGCAGGTTCCACAACCACAGGCCGAGAGCGAAATGCGGAATGAACTCGCGCGCCGGCACCTTGAACAACAACGAGTACAGCGGCCCGATCGCGAAGACCAGCACCGCCATGCTGAGCGTGATCCAGAACGGCCCCAGCACCGAGCGCCGGTAACGCTGGCGCAGGTCCTGCAACGCCAGGGCCCACCACAGCTCGCGAGTGCGCGCGATGGCCGAAAGATCGCCCCAGGCATCGCGGACGCGGTCGGCCCCTCGACTCACCGATCAGTCCGCCAATGCCGCGGCCAGTTCCGCCCGCAGGTCGGCCACGTCCTCGACGCCAACGGAGAGACGCACGAGATTGTCGGTCACGCCGAGCGCCGCGCGACGATCCGGCGGGATCGAGGCATGCGTCATGATCGCCGGATGGTTGACCAGACTCTCGACGCCGCCGAGCGATTCGGCGCAGGCGAACAGCTCGGTGCGCTCCATGAAACGGCGCGCCGCCGGCAGGCCGCCCTTCAACCAGATGCTGACCATGCCGCCGAAGCCCTGCATCTGCTTCTTCGCCAGTTCGTGCTGCGGGTGCGAGGCCAGCCCCGGATATACGACTTTCTCGATCGCGGGATGCGCTTGCAGCCACTCGGCCAGCTGCATCGCGTTGTCGCAATGCGCTTTCATGCGCAGGTGCAGCGTCTTCAGGCCGCGCAGGGCGAGGAAACTGTCGAACGGGCCCTGTACGCCGCCGACGGCGTTCTGCAGGAAGGTCATCTGCTCGGCAAGTTCGGTGTCGTCGCCGACGACCAGCATGCCGCCGACGATGTCGGAATGGCCGTTGAGGTACTTGGTGGCCGAGTGCATGACGATGTGCGCGCCGAGGTCGAGCGGGCGTTGCAGCATCGGCGACGAGAACGTGTTGTCGACCGCCAGCCGGATGCCGCGCTTGCGGGCGAATTCGGCCAGGCGCGCGATGTCGACGATCTTCAGCAGCGGATTGGTCGGCGTCTCGCACCAGATCAGGCGCGTCTTCGGCCTGACCGCGGCCTCCAGCGCCGCCATGTCGTTGAGATCGACGAAACTGAAATCCAGCCCGGCCGAGCGCCGGCGCACGCGTTCGAACAATCGGTACGTGCCGCCGTAGACGTCGTCCATGCAGACCACATGGCTGCCGGCATCGAGCGCGTCGAGCAGGGTCGAGGTGGCGGCCAGTCCGGAAGCGAAGGCATAGCCGTTGCGACCGCCTTCCAGCGCCGCCACGCAACGCTCGTAGGCGAAACGCGTGGGGTTGTGGCTGCGCGAATATTCGTAACCCTGGTGCACGCCCGGGCTCTTCTGCGCGTAGGTCGAGGTCGCGTAGATCGGCGTCATCACCGCGCCGGTGCTCGGATCGGGCGACTGGCCGGCGTGGATGGCCAGGGTGCCGAGGCCGTGGTGTTTGTTTTCGGAGCTCATTGGTTTTTCCAAGTGCAAAGCGGGGACGAACCCTCAC
>CAYWHO010000260.1:0-3276 GCA_964458195.1 uncultured Arenimonas sp. | reverse complement strand
ATGGCCGTGCCCGAAATCAGGCCGCCGCCGCCGACCGGCGCCACGAGGATGTCCAGTTCGCCGACTTCCTTCAGCAACTCCATCGCCGCCGTGCCCTGCCCCGCGATCACGGACGGATCCTGGAACGGATGCACCAGTCGCGCGCCGGTCGATTGCCGCAGGCTTTCGGCCGTTGCCTCGCGCGCGGCGAACGTCGGCGCGCAAACATGCAGGCGGGCGCCGAAGGCCTCGATCGCCGCCATCTTCGATCGCACGGCGCCTTCGGGCACGACCACGTGGGCAGGGATGCCGCGTGTCTTCGCCGCCAGCGCCAGCGCGGCGCCATGATTGCCGGAGGAATGGGTCAACACGCCGCGCGCGGCATCGTCGTCGTTCAGCGACCAGACCGCATTGCAGGCACCGCGGAACTTGAAGGCGCCGGCGCGCTGCAGGTTCTCGCATTTGAAATGCAATTCGCAGCCGGCCAGGGCGTCGAGCGAGCGCGAGCGGCGCACCGGCGTGACCTGGGCATGCGCGGCGATGCGGGCGGCGGCGGCGAGCACATCGTCGAATTCGGGAATTGCGCTCATGTCGTCCTTGTCTTGCGGTTGCCGAGCAGGCTGCTCGCGGTCGAGCCCGCCACCACCAGTACGGCGCCGCCATAGCCGAGCATCGTGACGCGTTCGGGCGCGATGCCCAGCGGCCAGAGCGCGTGCACGACCGCCACCGTCGCCAGGCACAACAAGGGCGTCGTCGCGAGGATCGCCGATACGCGAGAGGCTTCCCAGTGCGCGAGCGCTTCGGCGAAGGCGCCATAGGCGATCAGGGTATTGAGCGCGCAATAGCCGAGCAGGGCCCAGTGGCCGGCATCGAGCCCGAGCAGCCGCGCCGGATGCGAGAACGGCAGCAACACCAGTGAGGCCAGCGCGTAGATGAACAGCAGGATCGCCGGCGAGGACAAACGCAGCAGCAACTGCTTCTGGATCAGCGCGTAGACCGCCCAGACGACCGCGGCCACCAATACGAAGGCCGAGCCGAGCAGATAGCCATTCGAGGAACCGCCGCCGCCGCGCAACTGATCGCGAAAGAACAGGCCGAGACCGAACACGATGATGGCCAAGCCGAGCCACTGACCCAGGCGATAGGATTCGCGGAAAACGAAGATACCGCCCAGGGCCATCAGCAAAGGCGCGAGCTGGATCAGCAACTGGGCGTTCGCAGGCGAAGTGTGTTCGACGCCCAGCAGGTAGAAGACGTAATTGCCGATCAACATGGCGCCAGCGACCGCCAGCAACGACCAGCGCCTGCCGTCCAGTGCGGCGAACTGGGCCAGGCCCCCGCGTGCGGCGAGCCAGGCGTACATCACCAGCGCCGCCACCAGGAAGCGGAACCAGGTCAGCGTGATCGGATCGATTTGTTCGAGCGTGATCTTCAGCGCCACCGGCAAGGTGGCCCAGCAGGCGGCCGTGACCAGGGCCAGCAGCAGACCGAGTTTCCAGCGCCCCGAGGCCTGGTGCAGCGCCATCGCGATCGTTCCGCGGAACAGGAGGCGGCACCTTAGCATCGGCGCGCCGGTGCGCCTAGCGCCGCTCAGGCGGATGTGAATCCTTAAGCCATAATTCACCGCAGCCGGCACACACTGCCGATCTGGCCCGGGGGGTGTCCCATGTTCGTCCGTATCGCTCTCGCCATCGCCGTCGGCGTTTCGCTCGGCGGTTGCGCCACCAGCAGTTCGCACTACCGCGGCGGTGTCGCTTACAGCTACGACAGCGGCCCCTCGTATTACGGCTCGGTATCGCCCTACGACGCGTATTTCGGTTACGACCCGTACTACCGCGGCTACGGTTATGGCGGTTACGGCTACGGCCCCGTGTATTTCGGTTACTCGTCGATCGGCATCGCCACCTTCGGCGGCTATTGCTCGGTCGAATATCGCGCCTGCCTGCCATGGTGGTACGGCAGCGGCTACGACCCCTACTGGCGTTTCGGCTACACGTATGGTTACGGCGGCTACTGGAACTATTACGGCTGGGGCTGGCCGCATCACGGACACGACCACGATCACGACGGTCACCACGATCACGACGGCGATCACGATGGTCATGGACAGAACGGTCACGACCAAGGCCAGGCCGGCAACGGCGGCGCGTCGGACGGCAGCGATATTTTCCGCCCCCGGCCAGAACGCAATCCACGACCCGAACGCGAGCCGCGTGACCGCTTCTACGAGGGCGAGAGTGTGATCGGGCAGGGTCTGGAGCGCGAACGCGCGGCGGACGAGGCCGAACCAGCGACGATGCGGATGCGCCAACGTCCTGATTGGCGCCGTTGGCAGGGGCCGCGCAATGAAGACGGACAGCCGATGGCCCACCCGAGGCCGTCACGCCAGGCCGATGGCGCCGAGCCGCGGTCCTATCCGACACCGCGGCCCTGGCAGGAAGAGGAAGCCGCGCCGCCGCGTCCGCGAACGTGGCCGCGTGAGTCCCGGCCCAATGATCGACCGGATGCGTCGCCGCGCCCGGGCTCGCGTTCGGAGTCGCGTCGCGCGGATCCGCCCGCGCGCAGCGAGTCGCGCAGTGGCAGTCGCAACCGGTCGCGAGATGACAGGAATTGAGAACCCGGTACTTGCAGTCCCGGGAACTTGGTCGCATGCTTTGAACTGACACGTAGCGTCGCTAAGTGACGCTGTACGGAAAAAATCACGCTTGCGCGGCGCCCGGGGCGGCGTTCTCTGGATCCCCCCTGTTCCACCAATGCTCTCCGGGCGCCGCCATTCTTCAAGCGACAGGCGCGCTGCGCGCCTTCTGGCCGGATCGCAATAAAAAAGCGGGGAGTTCCCCCCGGAACTCCCCGCTGGCATCCCCCTCGCGCGCCCGACCAGCCCCTGTTCAGTCTGGTCAACGCCCCCCGGCGTCGGCCGCGATGGGTGCGTTGATCGCCGATGCAGGATGCATGCCAACTTTTCGGTTTTTGTGCTCGCGTGATCGGAACAGAGAAGGCGGTCACAAAACGACCCGTCACCGACGAGCCGGTAAACTACGCGGCCCGCGACGAGTGCCCGAGGCAGGAGCCGAGGGCGGGGTGACTTGGCGAGCGCAGGACGCGCGAGTCTAGTCACCGACGGTGCCGGCAAAACGGATACTTCAACGATGAGCAAGCAGTTCCAGTTCGACGTGATCGTGATCGGCGGCGGCCAGGCTGGACGAGCGGCGACGCTCGCGATCCACAGGATCGCGTCGTCGCGAGTGCCCGAGGCAGGAGCCGAGGGCGGGGTGACTTGGCGAGCGCAGGACGCGC
>CAYWHO010000259.1:0-3277 GCA_964458195.1 uncultured Arenimonas sp. | reverse complement strand
CGTATCTGATCGCGCTGGCCTTCTGCGCCGTGAGCGCATCCGCCGTCGCCGCGCCCGCCGCGCCCGCCGCGCCCGCCGCGCCCGCCGCGCCCGCCGAAAAACCCTGGGTGACCGCCAGCAATGCCCACACCCTTGAAGTGTTGAAGGCGCAGGCCGTCTTCGAACCCGAAGGCGCATCGGGCGCCGGCCTTACGCAGTTCGACGGCCTCGCCATCGATATCGGCCCCGACATCAATGCGCGCTCGATCGCCGCCTCGGAAAAACTGCTGGCGCAGTTGCGGCAGAAGCTGGCCGCGGAAAAGGACGGCAATGTCCGGCAGGACCTGCAGATCCTCATTTCCTCGATCGAGGACGATATCGTCGGCACCCGCCTGAGCGAGAAGTACAACCTGCCCTGGTTCGACGTGCCGCAGTTCGTCTTCGGCAATATCCAGTCCCTGCTCGACAAGCAGATTCCCGAGGCCAGGCGCGGCAAGGCGCTGGAACTGCTGCAGCGCTACACCGGCATTTACCCGGGCAGCACCTCGGTCTTCGAACAGGCCAAGGCGCGTTACGAGGAGAAGCTGGCGACGCCGGGCCTGCTCGGCCCGGTGAAAGGCCGCGTCGCGCAGTCGCTGACGAACGTGCCGACCTACATCAAGGGCATTCGCGAACTGTTCGCCGAATACGGCATCAAGGGCGGCGAGCCGGCCCTGGATGCCATGGAAAAGCAGTTCAACGATTACGTGGCGTGGGTGAACGCCAAGGTGCTTCCGCGCGCCCGCGACGATTTCCGCTTGCCGCCGGAGCTCTACGCCTATCGCCTCAAGCGCGTCGGCATCGACATCGACCCGCGCACGCTGATCGAACGCGCCCAGCTCGAATACATGGAGACGCGCGCGGCCATGCAGGCGCTGGCGCCGGTGGTGGCGAAGGCCAAGGGCCTGAACGCGACCGATTATCGCGACGTGATCCGCCAGCTGAAGAAGGATACGATCCCGAACGAGCAGCTCGAAGCGCGCTACAAGGACGTCAACACGGCGCTGGAAGCGGCGATCGCGCAGGAAGGCGTGGTCTCGCTGCCCAAGCGGCCGATGGTGATGCGCCTGGCGTCCGAAGCCGAATCGGCCGCGCAGCCGGCGCCGCACATGCAGCCGCCGCCGCTGATCGGCAATACCGGCGAGCAGGGTCAGTTCGTGCTGCCGGTCGGCAATCCGGCCGCCAGCGGCAAGGGCGAGGCCTACGACGATTTCAACTTCCCGGCTGTGGCCTGGACGCTGAGCGCGCACGAAGGCCGACCGGGCCACGAGCTGCAGTTCACCGCGATGGTCGAACGCGGTGTATCGCAGGCGCGCAGCCTGTACGCGTTCAACAGCGTCAACGTCGAAGGCTGGGCCCTGTACGCCGAGGCCGAGATGGTGCCGTCGGAACCGCCGGAAGGGCAGATGATCGCCCTGCAGTTCCGTCTGTTGCGCGCCGCACGCGCGATGCTCGACCCGATGTTGAACCTCGGCCTGATCACGCGCGACGAGGCCGGCAAGGTGCTGACCGAACAGGTGATGCTGTCGGCGCCGATGGCGCGGCAGGAACTGGATCGCTACACCCTGCGTTCGCCCGGCCAGGCTGGCAGCTATTTCTACGGCTACGCGCGCATCCTGCAGTTGCGCGCCGAGACCGAGCTGGCGCTGGGCGCGAAGTTCGATCGGCTCGCGTTCAACAACTTCCTGCTCGACCAAGGCCTGTTGCCGCCCGATCTGCTGGCGAAAGCGGTGCGCGAGGAATTCGTGCCGATGCAGAAGGCGAAAAAGTAAGCCGACGCTTGTTCAGGGCAAGGCGCGGGAGCCCGGCGATGCCGGGCTCTCTTTTTCGAAGCCAGAATCTTTCTCAGTTGGCCGTGCCGGCGTAGATGCGCAGGCAGAGCGCGCGCGCAAGGTTGCGCAGCATCTTCATCGCCACCAGCGGTTGTTCCTGCGCGAACATCTCGAAGTCCGCCGGCGAGAACACCAGCAGCCGGCTCGGTGCGATCGCGGTGAGGTCGGCGCTGCGCCGCGTGCGGGCCAGGAAGCCGCCTTCGCCGAAGATCTGCCCGGCGCCGAGGGTGGCGCGCACCTGGCGGGCGCCGCGCACGCTGCCGGAGACTTCCACCGCGCCGTCCAGGATCAGGTACAGGTCGCGATCGGTGCCGCCGCGGCGCATCAGGCAGTCGCCGGTTCCGCATTCGATCGTCTGCGCGGCCGAGAGCAGGCTTTCGCGTTCCTCCTCGTCGAGATCGGACAGCAGCAGCGGCGCGATGGAATTCCAGCTCGCCACCAGGCTGTCCATGAATTCGACCGCGTCCTGCGCGCGCGAACCGGCCGGTCGGCAGTACTCGGGGAACTCGAGGTCGAACCACTCGGGCAGGTCGAAATTCGGTTGATGCTGGCGCGCGCTGTCGAGCAGGGGCGAGCGCACGAGTTCCAGGTGCGACCAGTCGCCGGTGACCAGGGCCATCGGCAGGCGGAAACCCGAACGCGTCTCGCTGCCCGGCCCGATCCGCCGCCATCCCATCACTTCGGCGAAGCCGACGAGGTAGGGCGGGCAGCTGACGAAAATCACTTCGCCGCCGGCGGCGCGGAAATCGCTGTAAACGGTTTCGGTCAGGCAGAGGATGGCGGCGCCGGTGGTCTGGTCTGGGTCGGCGCGCAGATCGGTCAGCACGGTTTGGGCGGCGACCGGCACGGGGAAACGCGAGCTGCCGTAGTGATCGTTGCGCGGATCGGCCGCGGCGAGGCGATCCATCGCGACCAGGTGCATGCCGGCGATCAGGCGGTCGTCGAGGAACACGCCGTAATCGGTGCCATGTGCGCTGCCGGCGCCGTCGCCGACCGCGGGCACGCCGCCGGCGATGCGTGGCAGGGATGTCAGGGCGTCGCGTTCTTCGGCGTCGCGGACGATGCGCGCTTTCGGTTCCATCGGCGTCTCCCCCGATCAGCGATGGCAGGAGACGATTGGAGCGCGTTACCGGGCGGAACGCAATGGTGGGCCGGAGAGGGCACTCGCACTCTCGCCGGCCACCCTGCTTCGTAGGAGCGCTCATTAGCGAGAATCGATTGCACTGCGCTTTATCCGGCCTGCGCCAGCCACCCCTGGGGGCCGGCACTGCCGTTCGCGATGCCCTGTCGATGTGCGAATCAGCTCACACCATCTCGCAAAAACGAAAACGCCCCGCAGTTGCGGGGCGTCAGATGTTCGCGACAGCGGGATCTACTTCAACGTGCGCTCGAACAACTGGTAGATGCGGCGGTATTCGTCGTACCAG
>CAYWHO010000258.1:604-3295 GCA_964458195.1 uncultured Arenimonas sp. | reverse complement strand
GTCCTTCCAGATCAGGCTGATCGCCTCGTGGTCGGATTTCGGCCACGGCGTGGCGATGCGCTGGAAGCGGCGTCCGTCGAAACGCGACAGTTCGCCGCCCCAGGTGCCGACCAGCAGTTCGCCGGTCTTCGGTTCGCGCGCGACGCTGCGCACCATGTCGCTGGGCAGGCCGTCCTTCGTGCGGTAGTGACGCCAGCCGGTGGCGGAATAATGCAGCAGGCCTTCGCCGTCGCTGCCCAGCCAGAGTTCTTCGCCGTCTTTGTGTGTTTCGTGCAGCAGCGACCAGACGCCATTGCCCTTGCGACCGACCTGGCTGATGGTGCGCCAGGGCCCGATCAGGGGCAGGCGCGCCGCGCCGCGATCCGAACCGATCCACAGGAAAGGCACGCCATCGGCCGTCTTGCCGATGGCCAGCGCCTTCACCGCCGCGCCCTCGAAACCGGCTTCCGAATCCACCGGCAACCAGCGGTCGCCGGAGCGGTGGGCCAGCCCGCTGCGCGTTCCCACCCACAGGTGCGGTGGCTGTCCGGGCTGAAACTGCACCTGCAAATGCTGGACGAAATTCGTCGGCAGGCCGTCGGGCGAGGCGAGCAGGCGTTGCCACTTGCCGTGCTGAAGACGCGCAAGCCCGCCGCCATAGCTGCCCACCCAGAGGATGGGGCTGCCGTCGGCCGGGTCGGTCCATTGTTCGAGCGAGGAGATTTCGTTGAAGCGCGGCCCCGGCACGTCCATTTCCACGCGCAGGCAGGGCTCTTTGCCGCGGCAACGCCACAGGCCGGTGCCGAAGGTGGCGACCCAGAGCACGTCTTCGTCGGCACTCGCGCCCGACTGCAAGAGCACGTCGAAGATTTCGCTGGCCGCCATGTCGGCCGGCATCGCATGGCGGCGCCAGCGCTGTCCATCCCATTCGTGCACGCTGCCGCGACCGGTGGCGAACAGGCGATAGCCCTGGCGTTGCGGGAACGCGCGCAGGCGCACGCCGCTGTCGCGGTCGAGGCCGGCGTTGTCATGCACGCGGCGCCATTCGCCGGCTTCGCGCACATAGACGCCGTGCTCGGGCACCGACACCCAGACACGGCCGTCGGGCGTGGCGGCGATGTCGCGCACCGGCGCTGAAAACACATCGCGCGGCCCGGGCTCGGGCACGAAACGGCTGCTGTTGTAGCGCACGAGACCGCGCATCGTGCCCAGCCAGACCTGGCCGTCCTGCGTGACGGCAGCACTGACGACGCTGAGGTCGGGCAGGCCTTCGCCCTGGTCGAAATGCTCGGCGGGCAGAAAGCCGATGTCCTCCAGGGCCAGCCGGGGCGCGGCCAAAGCGCTGCCCGCCATCGCCCAGGCAGCGACGACCAGCCACTGCAGTACGCGTACCGAACGACGAGCTTGCATGCGGACCCCCCGCCCAACGATAGCCCGGCTGACCCGTGAAGAGCCAGCCAGGAAACGGGGTCAGAGTACGTTTTTCGCGTCGTTTCCCAGTTTTGACGGGGAGCAGGATCGAAAAACGTACTCTGACCCCGTTTCCTTCAGCCGGCGCTACAATTCCGATCTTGATTCCCGGCCGAACCCAGCGATGAGCACTCCCGCCAGCGACTTCTCCTCCGCCGACGCCGCGAGCGAACGCAGCCCCCTGCGTTTCGTCACCGCCGCCAGCCTGTTCGACGGGCACGACGCCGCGATCAACATCATGCGTCGCCTGATCCAGGCGCAGGGCGTCGAAGTCGTTCACCTCGGCCACAACCGCAGCGTCGAGGATGTGGTGCGCGCGGCATTGCAGGAAGACGCCGACGGCATCGCCCTGTCGAGCTACCAGGGCGGCCACGTCGAATATTTCAAGTACATGGTCGACATGCTGAAGGAACGCGGCGCCGGGCACATCCGCGTGTTCGGCGGCGGCGGCGGCACCATCACGCCCGAAGAGATCCGCGAGCTGCAGGCCTACGGCGTCGAGCGCATCTACCACCCGAACGACGGCATGCAGATGGGCCTGGTCGCGATGATCGAGGATCTCGTGCGCCGCACGCAGGCCGCGCGCGAAAACCGTGGTCAGAGTACGTTTTCCGAACCCAAGACCGGCAAGAACAAGAAGGGCGCAGGGAAAAGTGAACCTGACCCCATTTCCATCGACGACGAAATCGCCATCGGCCGCGCGCTCAGTGCGATCGAAACCGGCGCGTACTCCGAAGCCGAATTGACGAAGCTGCGCAAGCAGTGGGCCGCGCCGACCGGATCGCGCTTCCAGCCCGCCCGCCCCGCGCCGGTCGTCGGCCTCACCGGCACCGGCGGCGCCGGCAAGAGTTCGGTCACCGACGAGCTGATGAACCGTTTCCTGCAGGCTTTCCCGGAAATGCGCATCGCCGTCATCTCGGTGGACCCGACGCGTCGCCGCTCCGGCGGTGCCCTGCTGGGCGACCGCATCCGGATGAACTCGCTGCGTTCGCCGCGCGTCTTCATGCGTTCGATGGCCACCCGCCGCCAGAACGTCGCCACCAACGCCGTGCTCAAGGACTGCATCGCCTTCCTGCGCTCCTTGCCCTACGACCTCGTGCTGGTCGAAACCGCCGGCATCGGCCAGAGCGATTCGGAGATAGTCGACCTGGTCGATTTCCCGATCTACGTGATGACCTCAGATTTCGGCGCGCCCAGCCAGCTCGAAAAGATCGACATGATCGACTACGCCGAGCTGATCGT
>CAYWHO010000258.1:0-594 GCA_964458195.1 uncultured Arenimonas sp. | reverse complement strand
CGCGGCGCCGAGGACGCGCTGCGCGACGTGCGCAAGCAGTGGAAGCGCAACCGCACCGCCTTCAAGATGGCCGACGAAGACGTGCCGGTGTATCCGACCATCGCCTCGCAGTTCAACGACCCCGGCGTGAGCTGGATGTTCGTCAACCTGTGCCGGTTGCTTCGCGCCAAGCTCGATCTTCCCTCTCCCTCCGGGAGAGGGATCGAGGGAGAGGGTGCGGGCAATGCCTCGAACCCTCACCCCCAGCCCCTCTCCCAAGGGGAGAGGGGGGCACGTTGCGATTTCACGCCCCACATCGACACCTCGCTGAAGGAACCGCGCGCCACGGTGCTGATCCCGGGCAATCGCGCGCGCTATCTCGCCGAGATCGCCGAGCAGGGCCGCGCCATCAACGCTTCCATCGAGAAGCAGGCCGAAGCCGCCGATCGCGCGCAAAGCTACTGGCAATCGCTGCGCGACCTCGGCGACGACCAGCTGCCGCCGATGCTGGCCCTGTACGAAAACGATGCGCTCGTCCCGTCCAAGGATCTGCCGTATCCCGCCTGCGGCGATCGCCGCAGCGGCATGCCCGATCGCCGCAAGCCCTTCTTCCAG
>CAYWHO010000257.1:0-3303 GCA_964458195.1 uncultured Arenimonas sp. | reverse complement strand
TCGGGGTCGCCTCCAGCGGCCCGCATTCGAACGGCTATTCGCTGATCCGCAAGATCCTCGCGCGCGCCGGAAACCCACTCGACCTCGATGTCGGCGGCCGCCGGCTCGCCGACGCGCTGATGGAACCCACGCGTATCTACGTCAAGCCGGTGCTGGAGCTGCTGGCCAGGCACGACCTGCACGCGATGGCGCATGTGACGGGCGGTGCGCTGATCGAGAAGATCATCCGCGTCGTGCCGAAATCGCTCGGTCTCGAAATCGACACGTCCGCCTGGCCGCTGCCGCCGGTGTTCGACTGGCTGCAACGCGAAGGCAACGTGCCTCGCGAAGAGATGTGGCGCACCTTCAACTGCGGCGTCGGTTTCGTGCTGATGGTGGCGCCCGCGGATGCGGTCGCCGTCGGCGCGGATCTGGATCGCCTGGGCCTCGAGCACTGGCAGATCGGCCAGGTGGTCACGGCCGGCGACGGCGAACGCCTGCGCATCGGCTGAACGCGGCGATGACTGCGCCGCAGCGGCTGGGCCCGGTCAAGGCGACGGCGCTGGCGTTCACGATCGCGATCTTCGCCCTCACCTGGATCGCCCCGCGCTGGCCGCTGGAGCAGGCGCTGCACAGTTCCCTGACGGTGGTGGGCCTGGTCTGGCTGACGCTGCACGCGCGCCGCTGGCGCATGGGCAACGGCGAATTCGCCGCGGTCTGCGTTTTCATCGCCTTGCACTGCGTGGCGGCGCGCTGGCTCTACTCGAATGTGCCCTACGACGAATGGTGCCGTCAGTGGTTGGGCTGGTCGCCGCAGCAAGCCTTCGGCTGGCAACGCAACCATTTCGACCGGCTGATCCACCTTCTTTACGGCCTGTGCTTCACCCCGGCCGTGGTGGGTTGGCTGCGCCAGCGATGGCGCATGACCGGCGATGCGGCTTTCGGGATCGCCTTGCTGCTGATCATGGCCAGCAGCCTGCTCTACGAATGGATGGAATGGGCGATCGCCCTGCTCATGTCGCCTGCCGCCGCTGAAGCCTACAACGGCCAGCAGGGCGACGTCTGGGACGCGCACATGGACATGCTGCTGGCGACGATCGGCGCCCTGCCGCTCTGGCCGCTGCTTCGCAGGTCCGCGGGAGCAAGGCGATGAACCGCGTTTTTCGCCTGGCCGTGCTCGCCTCCGGCCGCGGCAGCAATCTCGCGGCGCTGATCGCGGCCCAGAAGCAGGCGCGACTGGCCGTACGCTTCGTCGGCGTGTTCTCCGACAAACCCGACAGCGGCGCCATCGCGCTGGCGAAGGAACACGGCATCCACGGCTTCGTGCGCCGACCGCGGGACTTCGCCGACCGCAGCGCCTACGATGAATCGCTGTTCAACGCGGTGGCCGACGTTCAGCCCGACCTCATCGTCTGTGCCGGATATATGCGCCTGATTTCCCCCGAGGCCGTCCGCCGGTTCGAAGCGCGCATGATCAACATCCACCCTTCCCTGCTGCCGAAGTACCCGGGTCTGGACACGCACGCGCGCGCCCTGGCGGCCGGCGACGCCGAGCACGGCGCCAGCGTGCACGTCGTGACTCCGGAACTCGACGGCGGCCCGGTGCTGGCGCAGGTACGCATGCCCCTGCTGGCCGGCGATACGGCAGAGAGCGTTGCCCGGCGCCTGCTCGCGCGCGAGCATCCGTTGCTGGTCCAGAGCGTGCGTGCGATCAGCGAGGGGCGCGCACAGCTTGGCGCGCAGCGAATCCGGTACGACGGTCGCTGGCTGGAACGCCCGCTGCAACTCGACGAGCACGACGAACTGAGGTTGGTCTGATGCGTCACTTCTTGCTGTTCGCGGCTTTGCTCGCCTGCGCGTCGCTCGCGCAGGCTGCCGCACCCGCCGCGTACACGGCGCAGTACGAAGTGCGTCGCAATGGCGAAGCGATGGGCACGGCCACCGTGAGCTTTTCGGCCCGGGGCGGCGGTAGCTACGAATTGCGCACGCATACCGTCGGCACCGGTGGGCTGGCCGCCCTGGCCGGCGCCGACATCGAGGAGAAGTCCCTGCTCGCCTGGCGCGATGGTCGCCCGGAAACGCAGAGCTACTCGTATCGGCAGAAGGTGGCGTGGAAGACCAAGCAGCGCAGCATCGTGGTCGATGCCGATGCCCGCCGCATCGACAGCCGCGATGGCGACAAGTCGTATTCGCCGCCCTACGAAGCCGGCGTGCTGGACCGGCATGCGGTGAACGTCGCATTGATGCAGGACCTGGCCTCGGGCGCGAGCGGCGACCGCGCCTTTCGCGTGCCGCAGCGCGACCGCATCGACACTCAACGTTATCGCGTGATGGGCCGGGAAACCCTGCAGACGGCGCTGGGCGCACAGCAGACGATGCGCGTCGAGCGCATCCGCGACAGCGCCGACGGTCGCAAGACCACGGTGTGGTTCGGCAGCGGCCAGCGTTTCATCCCGCTGCGCATGCTGCAGACCGAGTCGGACGGCGAAACCGTCGAGATGCGCATCGTCTCGATCCTTTGACGGGACTGTCGTCGCGCGGCAGGCACGAGCTACACGCGATTCTTGCGCGTGTCGGCGGTGGTGGTAGCGGTGGTAGCGGTGGCGACGGTGGGGGCGACGGCGGGGGCGACGGCGGGCTAAAGCCCGCCCTACAGCCCGCCCTACAGCCCGCCCTACAGCCCGCCCTACAGCCCGCCCTACAGCTCGCCCCAATAGCGTGACCTACAGCTCGCCCCAATAGCGAGTCCCAATAGCGAGCCCTACAGCTCGCCTTATGCCGGGACGCGGCGGATCTTCGCGCCGAGGCCGCCGAGCTTTTCCTCGATGTTCTCGTAACCGCGATCGATGTGGTAGATGCGGTCGACCGTGGTTTCGCCTTCCGCCACCAGGCCGGCGAGCACCAGCGAGGCCGAGGCACGCAGGTCGGTGGCCATGATCGGCGCGCCCGAGAGCTTCTCCACCCCGCGGATGATGGCGGTGTGGCCGTCGATGCGGATGTCGGCGCCGAGGCGCAGCAGCTCGTTCATGTGCATGAAACGGTTCTCGAAGATCGTTTCCTTGATCACGCCGACGCCCTCGGCCACGCAGTTCAGCGCGGCGAACTGCGCCTGCATGTCGGTCGGGAACGCCGGATACGGCGCCGTGGTCAGATCGACGGCCTTGGGCCGCTTGCCCTGCATGTCGAGTTCGATGAAATCGTCGCCGCTGTTGATATGGGCGCCGGCTTCCTCGAGCTTGAGCAGCACGGCGTCGAGGATGTCGGCGCGCGTGCGGCGCGCGAGCACGCGCCCACCGGTCATCGCGCCCGCCACGAGGAAGGTGC
>CAYWHO010000256.1:0-3325 GCA_964458195.1 uncultured Arenimonas sp. | reverse complement strand
CTCGATCATCTACGACGTCATCGACCAGGTTAAGCAGGTCGCGTCGGGCCTGCTCGGCAAGGAAGTGCGCGAAGAGATCATCGGTATCGCCGAGGTCCGCGACGTTTTCCGCAGCTCGAAGTTCGGCGCCGTCGCCGGCTGCCTCGTCATCGAAGGCACCGTGCGCAAGGCCAAGCCGATCCGCGTGCTGCGCAACAACACGGTCGTGTTCGAAGGCGAACTGGAATCGCTGCGCCGCTTCAAGGACAACGTCGAAGAGGTCCGCAGCGGTACCGAGTGCGGTATCGCCGTGAAGGCCTATAACGACGTGCAGCCGGGCGACCAGATCGAGTGCTTCGAGCGCATCGAAGTGGCGCGTACGCTCTGATGCCGGGCAAGAGCTTCCACCGCACCGATCGCGTCGCGGCCCAGCTCCGCCGGGAGCTGGGACTGCTGGTGCACCAGGCCGTGCGCGAGCATGGCCTGCCGTCGGTCAGCGTGTCCGACGTGGAAGTGACGCGCGACATGGCGCACGCCAAGGTTTTCGTCACCGCCTTGCTGCCCGATCGTTCGAAGGAAGCCGTGAAGGCGCTCAAGGAACTGGCGCCCGAACTGCGGCACCAGCTGTCCCAGGCCGTGCGCATGCGGCATACGCCGGAACTGCATTTCCACTACGACGACTCGGTGGACAAGGGCGAACGCATCGACGCCCTGCTGCGGGACCTTCCTCCCGCGGCCGATTCCGACGCCTGACTGCGCTGCGGTGGCCGTCGGCGCCGCCATCGAGCGATGAACGACAAACTTCCTCGCACCGTCTTCCGTCCGCTCGACGGCATCCTGCTGCTCGACAAGCCGGCAGGCATGAGCTCGAACCAGGCGCTGCAACGCGTGCGGCATCTGTTCCGCGCGGAAAAAGCCGGGCATACCGGCAGCCTCGATCCGCTCGCCACCGGCTTGTTGCCGGTCTGCTTCGGCGAAGCGACGAAGATCGCCGGCCATCTGCTCGGCAACGACAAGGCCTACGAAACCGTCGCGCGCTTCGGTCTCACCACCGACACCGACGATGCCGACGGTCGCCCCTTGCGCGAGCGTGCGCCCGGTCCGATCGATGCCGATCGCCTTCTTGCGCTGCTGCCGCCCTTGACCGGCCGGATCCGCCAGCGGCCGCCGATCTATTCGGCGCTCAAGCAGGGCGGCGAACCGCTGTATGCGAAGGCGCGCCGCGGCGAGGTCATCGAGGTGCCCGAGCGCGAAGTCTTGGTGCATTCGATCGAATTGCTGGAGCTGCGACCGGAACAGGCTCGCCTGCGCATCACCTGCGGCTCCGGCACCTATGTCCGCAGCCTCGTGCGCGACCTCGGCGAGGCCCTGGGCTGCGGCGCCCATGTCGCCGAATTGCGCCGGCTTTGGGTCGATCCTTTCCGCGCCCCCCGGATGTTCACGATCGAGGCCCTGGGCGCGATGAGCGAGGCCGATCGCGAGCAATGCCTGCTGCCGGTGGAAGCCGGCCTGGCGGGCTGGCGCACGGTCGCGCTGACGCCGGAACAGGCGCAACGCCTGGGCCAGGGGCAGGTCGTCGCGATCGAGCGGGCCGAGCCCGGTGAGGTGCAGGTCACGGATTCGCAAGGCCGCAGCCTCGGCCTGGCAGAGATCGGCTCGGACTCGATCCTGAGGGCGAAACGCCTGTTCCGCTGGGCCGCCCGCCACTGAGCCGAACCGGCGTTCGCCTCGCCTAAGACCTTGTTCGGAAAAGGGTCGCAGGCTATACTTCCGCGGCTTTATCGCAGCATTCCAACAACCGGCGGGTCATGCGGTGCCCCGGCATTCGCCCAGGGTTCCTGCCGACTTCGCATCATAGAGAGAAACAGCATGTCCATCGACACCAGCAAGATCATCAAGGATTTCGGCCGCGTCGCCAACGACACCGGTTCCCCGGAAGTGCAGGTCGCCCTGCTCTCGGCCCGCATCGAACAGCTCAGCGAACACTTCAAGGCGCACAAGCAGGATCACCACTCCCGCCGCGGCCTGCTGAAGATGGTCAACCAGCGTCGCAGCCTGCTGGCGTACCTGAAGAAAAAGGACGCCGCACGCTACCAGTCCCTCATCGAGCGTCTGGGCCTGCGTCGCTAAGAGGCAAACACAACGCGGCGCCGATGGCGCCGCGTTCTTTTTTGCGCATGGGATGCGCGTGTCGCAGAAGGCTCGATGCCGAAGCGACGATGGCGCGAACCGCGCCGCACGACGAAGGCATGGGCCTCCGGCGTCCGAAGACAGAATCAACGAAAAGGGAAACACGAACGTGGCAAAAATCACCAAGACCTTCCAGTACGGCAAGCACACCGTCACCCTGGAGACCGGCGAGATCGCCCGCCAGGCCAGCGGCGCCGTCATCGTCAACATGGACGGCACCGTCGTGCTGGTCAGTGCCGTCGCCGCCAAGAGCGCGCGCGAAGGCCAGGACTTCTTCCCGCTCACCGTTGACTACGTCGAGAAGTTCTACGCCGGCGGCCGCATCCCGGGCGGCTTCTTCAAGCGTGAAGGCCGTCCGACCGAAAAGGAAACGCTGATCTCCCGCCTGATCGATCGCCCGATCCGCCCGCTGTTCCCCGAAGACTACAAGAACGAAGTGCAGATCATCGCCCAGGTGATCTCGCTCAATCCGGAAGTGGACGGCGACATCCCGGCGATGATCGGTGCGTCGGCCGCGCTGGCCCTCGCCAGCACGCCCTTCCAGGGCCCGATCGGCGCCGCCAAGGTCGGTTACAAGGATGGCGCCTACATCCTCAACCCGACCGCCGCCGAACTGAAGGATTCCAAGCTCGAGCTCGTCGTCGCCGGTACCGCCAACGCCGTGCTGATGGTCGAGTCGGAAGCGGCCCTGCTGAGCGAAGAAGTGATGCTCGGTGCGGTCACCTTCGGCCACAGGGAACTGCAGAAGGTCATCAACGCCATCAACGACCTGACCGTCGAAGCCGGCACCAAGCCCAGCACCTGGGTCGCGCCCGCCAAGAACACGGCCATGATCGCCGCGCTGAAGGAAGCCGTGGGCGGCAAGCTGGCCGATGCGTTCAAGGTCACCGACAAGCTGCAGCGTCGCGACGCCATCGCCGCGATCCGCAAGGACACGTTCGAAGCGCTCGCCGGCCGCGTCGCCGCCGACGGCTGGAACAACGCCGAACTCGCCAAGGAATTCGGCGAGCTCGAATACCGCACGATGCGCGACTCTGTGCTCGACACCAAGGTCCGCATCGACGGCCGCGACCTGACCACCGTGCGTCCGATCGCCGTCAAGGCGCCGGTCCTGCCGCGTACCCATGGTTCGGCCCTGTTCACCCGCGGCGAAACC
>CAYWHO010000255.1:0-3331 GCA_964458195.1 uncultured Arenimonas sp. | reverse complement strand
TCAGTTGCGTCGCGCTGTTGCTGGTGGGGCGCTATGCCTGCCTGATCATTCCGCTCGCTGTTGCCGGAAACCTTGCCCGCAAGCGCGTCGCACCGGTTACGCCGGGTACGCTGGACATCGAAACGCCGACTTTCGGCCTCACGCTGATCGCGATCATCGTGCTGATGACCCTGCTGTGCTTCCTGCCGGTGCTGGTGCTTGGCCCGATCGGCGAAGCCCTGAGCCTGGCGATGCCGGCATGACGCGTCGCTTCACATTCCTGCCCGGCAACGCATTGTGGAAAACCCCATGAAAACCGCATCCATTCACGGCAGCAAGGCGCACAAGGCCGCCACCGACCTGCGACAGCTGCGGCAGGCGGCGCTCGCCGCCTTCGCCAAGCTGCAACCGACGGTCGCGGCCCGCAGCCCGGTGATGTTCGTGGTGCTGATCGGCACCTTCGTCACCCTGTGGCTGGCGATCGCCGGCGGACCCTCGGCACCGCTGTTCGGCTTCAACCTGGCGGTCGCCGCGATCCTGTTCGCGACCGTGTTGTTCGCCAATTTCGCCGAGGCGATCGCGGAAGCGCGCGGTCGCGGCCAGGCCGCCAGCCTGCGCGCGGCGCGGGCGGAACTGACGGCGCGACGCGTGCGCGGCGAAAACGAGGAACGCATTCCGGCCTCGGCCCTGCGCAAGGAAGACCTGGTCAAGGTCGCCGCCGGCGAAATGATTCCGGCCGACGGCGAGATCGTGCAAGGCATCGCCAGCATCAACGAAGCCGCGGTGACCGGCGAATCGGCGCCCGTGTTGCGCGAAGCCGGCACCGATCGTTCCGGCTTGATCGCCGGCACCAAGGTGCTGACCGACGAAATCCTGGTGCGCATCTCCAGCGACCCGGGCCATAGCTTCCTAGACCGCATGATCGCCCTGGTGGAAGGCGCCTCGCGCCTGAAGACGCCGAACGAACTCGCCCTGACCGTGCTGCTGTCGGCGATGAGCCTGGCCTTCCTCTTCGTCGTGGTCGCCCTGCCCTACATCGCCGCCTTCGTCGGCGCGCAGGTAAGCGTCGTGACCCTCGTGGCCCTGCTCGTCTGCCTGATTCCGACCACCATCGGCGGCCTGCTGCCGGCGATCGGCATCGCCGGCATGAACCGCGCGCTGGAGGCGAACGTCATCGCCAAATCCGGCAAGGCGGTGGAAGTCGCCGGCGACATCGACACGCTGTTGTTGGACAAGACCGGCACGATCACGCACGGCGACCGCCAGGCGACCGAATTCCACCCGGTCGCAGGCGTGGCGAAGTCGCAGTTGCGCGACGCCGCCATGCTGGCCTCGCTCGCCGACCCGACGCCGGAAGGCAAATCCATCGTCGCGCTCGCGCTCAAACAGGGCGCCACGCAGGTCGAACCGGAGAATCCGCAGTACCACGCTTTCAGCGCCAACACCCGCATGTCGGGCGTGGACCTGGGCGAACGCCGCATCCGCAAGGGCGCCGGCGATGCGATCGAACGCTGGGTGCGCGAACAAGGCGGACAGGAAGCCACCGCCGAGTTGCATGGCTGGATCGAGCAGGTGGCGCGCGGCGGCGGCACGCCGCTGGTGGTCGCCGCCGGCCGCCACCCGCCTGGCGGGCTCGCGCTGTCGGCCGTGGTCCAGCCCGGCGTGCGCGATCGTATTGCCCGGCTGCGCGCGCTCGGCATCAAGACCGTGATGATCACCGGCGACAATCCGATCACCGCCGCGGCGATCGCCGCCACGGCGGGCGTCGACGATTTCATCGCCGAGGCCACGCCGGAGCAGAAGTTGCAGCGCATCCGCGACGAACAGGCGCAAGGCAAGCTGGTCGCCATGGTCGGCGACGGCACCAACGACGCGCCGGCGCTGGCGCAGGCCGACATCGGCCTGGCGATGAATGCCGGCACGCAGGCAGCGAAGGAAGCCGGCAATATGGTGGACCTGGATTCCGATCCGGCCAAGCTGTTGTCCGTCGTGGAGATCGGCAAGCAGTTGCTGATCACGCGCGGCGCCCTGACCACGTTTTCGCTGGCCAACGACGTCGCGAAATATTTCGCCATCATTCCCGCCGTGTTCGCCGCGCAACTGCCGGCGCTGGCCACGCTCGACGTGATGCGGCTGTCCAGCCCGGGCAACGCGGTGCTGGCGGCGTTGATCTTCAACGCGCTGATCATTCCGGCGCTGATTCCCCTGGCCCTGCGCGGCGTGACGTTCACGCCGTCGAATGCGTCGGCCCTGCTGCGTCGCAACCTGCTCGTCTACGGCCTGGGCGGCGTCCTCTTGCCTTTCGTCGGCATCAAGGCGATCGATCTGATCCTCGTCGCGGTCTTTGGAGCCTGAGCATGAACAACGTCCGCACATCCCTGCTCGAACACGACGGCGGCGGCTGGCTGCGCGCCCTGCGTTTCGCCGTGCTGAGCATCATCTTGCTTGGCCTCGCATTTCCGGTGCTCGCCGCCCTGCTCGGCCAGGCGCTGTTTCCCGCGCAAGCGCGCGGCAGCCTGATCGAACGCGACGGCATCGTCGTCGGCTCCTCGCTGGTGGCGCAGCCCTTCGCCGATGCCCGCTACTTCCAGCCGCGCCCCTCGGCGGCGAACTACGATTCCAAGGCGCTGGCCGGCAGCAACTGGGCGCCCAGCAACCCGCAGCTGCGCGAACGCATCGCCGCCGGCAGCGCAGTCGTCGCCGCGCGCGAATCGGTGCCGTCGCAGGCCATCCCCTCCGATTTCGTCACTGCCTCGGGCTCGGGCATCGATCCGCATATCAGCCCAGCCGCCGCCGAGCTGCAGATCGCGCGCGTGGCGCGGGCGCGCGACCTGTCGCCGGCGATCGTGCGGGCCCTGGTCGCCGAGCACACGCTGCCGCCGACCTGGGGCGTGCTGGGACAGGCGCGCGTGAATGTGTTGCAATTGAATCTCGCCCTGGATGCCAGACGCTGATCCGATGAGCACCGACCGCGCTGCGCAGGCCGACGCCCTGCTGGGGACGCTGCAGCGCGAACGCGGCGGCCAGCTGAAGATCTTTCTCGGCGCCGCGCCGGGCGTCGGCAAGACCTTCGCCATGCTGAGCGCGGCGCGCGAATTGCGCCGGCAGGACATCGACGTGGTCGTCGGCCTGGTGGAAACGCACGGCCGCAGCGAAACCCAGGCCTTGCTCGAAGGCTTGGAAATCCAGCCACGGCGCAACATCCCCTACAAGACGCAGCAGCTCACCGAGATGGACCTCGACGGCCTGCTGGCGCGGCGGCCGAGAGTGGCCATCGTCGACGAACTGGCGCACACGAACGCCCCGGGCAGCCGGCACGAACGCCGCTACCAGGACATCGAGGAACTGCTCG
>CAYWHO010000254.1:0-3369 GCA_964458195.1 uncultured Arenimonas sp. | reverse complement strand
CCCGGCTCGGTCATCGTGGACGTGGCCATCGACCAGGGGGGCTGCGTCGAGACGATCAAGGCGACCACCCACGAGAACCCGACCTATGTCGTCGACGGCGTCATCCACTACTGCGTCGCCAACATGCCGGGCGGCGTCGCCCGCACCTCGACCTTCGCGCTGACCAATGCCACCCTGCCCTTCGCCGTGCAGCTGGCGAACAAGGGCCCGAAGAAGGCGATGCTCGACGACGAGCACCTGCTCAACGGCCTGAACATCCACGCCGGCAAGGTCACCTACGAAGCGGTCGCGCGCGATCTCGGTTACGAGTACGTGCCGGCAGCCAAGGCCCTGGCCTGACGCCATGACCGATACGCCCGCTTCGCTCGCGCACTTCATCCACGGAAACGAAGTCGCGGGCAACAGCGGGCGTTCCGGCGACGTCTACGATCCCGCGACCGGCCGCGTGAGTGGTCGCGTCCCGCTGGCGTCGAAATCTGAAGTCGAAGCGGCGATAGAATCCGCAGCCCGGGCGTTCCCGGCCTGGGCGGCGGTGACGCCGCTCAATCGTTCGCGCGTGTTGTTCAAGTACAAGGAACTGCTGGAACGGCATGCCGACGAGATCGCCGCGGCCATCACCGCCGAGCACGGCAAGGTGTTGTCGGATGCGCGCGGCGAGCTGACCCGCGGCATGGAAGTGGTGGAGTTCGCCTGCGGCATCCCGCATCTGCTCAAGGGCGAGCATTCGATGAACGTCGGCAGCGGCGTCGACAGCTGGAGCGAATACGCGCCGCTCGGCGTGGTCGCCGGCATCGCGCCGTTCAATTTCCCCTGCATGGTGCCGATGTGGATGTTTCCCATCGCGATCGCCTGCGGAAATACCTTCATCCTGAAACCCTCGGAACGCGATCCGACGCCGCCGATGATCCTGGCCCGCCTGCTGAAGGAAGCCGGCCTGCCTGACGGCGTGTTCAACGTCGTGCACGGCGACAAGGAAGCGGTGGACACGCTGCTGGACGATCCGCGCGTGCAGGCCGTCAGTTTCGTCGGCTCCACGCCGATCGCCGAATACCTGTATGCGCGCGGCAGCGCCGCCGGCAAGCGCGTTCAGGCCCTGGGCGGCGCCAAGAACCACATGGTGGTCATGCCCGATGCCGACATGGACCAGGCCGCGAACGCCCTGCTGGGCGCCGGCTACGGTTCGGCCGGCGAACGCTGCATGGCTATTTCGGTCGCCGTCTGCGTCGGCGATGCGACGGCGGATGCATTGATCGCGCGCCTCAAGCCGATGGTGCAATCACTGCGCATCGGTCCCGGCTGCCAGGGCGACCCTGATATGGGCCCCCTGGTAACCGGCGCGCATCGCGACAAGGTGCGCGGCTATGTCGATGCCGGCGTCGCCGAAGGCGCCGAACTCGTGGTCGATGGCCGCGACCTGAAAGTCGCCGGACACGAGGACGGTTTCTATCTCGGCGGCTGCCTGTTCGATCGCGTCACCGCGGCGATGCGCATCTACCGCGAGGAAATCTTCGGGCCAGTGCTCTGCGTCGTGCGCGTTCCCGATTTCGATGCCGCACTGAAACTGGTGAACGACCACGAGTACGGCAACGGCACGGCGATCTTCACCCGCGACGGCGACAGCGCGCGCCAGTTCGCGCACCAGGTGCAGGTCGGCATGGTCGGCATCAACGTACCGATCCCTGTGCCGATGGCTTTCCACAGTTTCGGCGGCTGGAAGCGCTCCCTGTTCGGCCCCCTGCACATGCACGGACCCGACGGCGTGCGTTTCTATACGCGCATGAAGACGGTGACCGCGCGATGGCCCACGGGCATCCGCGCCGGCGCCGAGTTCAGCATGCCGACGATGAAATGAATCAAAACCGGTGAGCCTCGTCCCGGCCTGAAAGGAAACGACGAGTGGACCGTGACAACGGGAGCCACCATGTCGTCCAATCAGAAGTCAGCAGCCACGCCCTCGCACGTCGATCTCGCCTTCACCCGCGAATCGCCGTACGGCAGCCGCGCCGAGCCCACCTACTCCGGCGCGCTGAGTTTCCTGCGCCGTCGTTACACCAAGGACCTGGACGGCGTGGACGTCGCCGTGGTCGGCGTACCCTTCGACACGGCCACGACGAACCGCCCCGGCACGCGACTCGGTCCGCGCGCCATCCGTGCGGCCTCCGCATCGCTGGCCTGGTGCCAGCCCTATGCCTGGGATTTCGATCCGCTCGATCGCCTGCACGTGGTGGACTGGGGCGATGTGTTCTTCGATCACGGCGAACCGGCCAAGGTGCCGGAGACGATAAGGGCGCAGTATGCCGAATTCGTCGCCCGTGGCGTCGTGCCCTTGACGCTGGGCGGCGATCACTTCGTCAGCTATCCGATCCTCCAGGCCCTGCATGCGAAGCACGGTTCGATCTCGCTCATCCATTTCGACGCGCATAGCGATACCTGGCGCGACAGCGAAGGCCGCATCGACCACGGCACCATGTTCTTCCACGCCGCCCAGCAGGGCCTCGTCGATCCGGCGCGTTCGATCCAGATCGGCATGCGCACCTTCAATGCCGAGACGCACGGTTTCCAGGTACTGGATGCGCGCTGGCTGCATGCGCAGGGCGTGGACGCCTGCATCGCCGCGATCCGCGAGCGCGTCGGCGCGGCACCTTGCTATGTCAGCTTCGATATCGATTTCCTGGACCCGGCCTGCGCGCCGGGTACCGGCACGCCGGTCGTGGGCGGCTTCACGACGCACGACGCCCTGCGCCTCATCCGCGGCCTGGCGGGCCTGCACATCATCGGCATGGATGTCGTCGAAGTGTCTCCGCCTTACGATTCGAGCGAGATCACCGCCCTGGCGGGCGCATCCATCGCGCAGGAACTGCTGGCCGCGCATGCCAGCCGTTTTCCGGACCGCTGACCCGAGAGGTCGCCAGCAAGCGGGCTCACTCCGCGGTTTTCTGCTCCGGCAGACGGCCGTCTTCGAAGAAATCCATCGCGGCGGAGTTCAGGCAATAGCGCAGGTGGGTCGGCGGCGGACCATCGGGAAAGACATGGCCGAGATGGCCGTCGCAGCGCGCGCAGCGGATTTCGGTGCGCGTCATGCCGTAACTGCGGTCCTCGATATTGCGCACGTGCGCCGGATCGAAGGGCGCATTGAAGCTCGGCCAGCCCGTGCCGGATTCGAACTTCACATCAGAGCGGAACAGCGGCAACCCGCAGAGGCGGCAGGCATAGACGCCGGCCTGCTTGTTGTTGAGCAAGGTGCCGCAGAACGCGCGCTCGGTGCCGTGCTCGAGCAGGATGCGGCGCTCTTCCGGGCTCAGTTTCGCAGCCGCACGATCGCGAGCCTCGCCGCGCAGGGGCCGAAGATCGTAACCGGAGGCGGAGCGC
>CAYWHO010000253.1:0-3385 GCA_964458195.1 uncultured Arenimonas sp. | reverse complement strand
GCGACTGGTTCGTCGAGCTGGCGAAGCCGGCCTTGTATGGCGCTTCGAATCAGGAGGATACGGAAACAGATGTGACATATGCTCTCCGCAACTCCGATAGCGTCAAGCACACCCTGCTGCACGTGCTCGATAACCTGCTACGCCTGCTGCATCCCTTGATTCCGTTCGTGACGGAAGAAATCTGGCAGCACGTCGCGCCGAAGCTCGGCCTGTCCGGCAGCATCAGCCAGCAGTCGTATCCGGAACCGATGCAGCTCAGCGGCGAATTCGCCGAAGCTGAAGCCGATATCGAATGGCTGAAGTCGGTCGTGTCTTCGGTGCGCAGCATCCGCAGCACGCTCGGCATCTCCCCGGCGAAACAGATCGCGCTGCTTTATCGCAGCAACGATGCCGCCGACGCCGCGCGTATCGGCAAGTTCGCCGCGCAATTGGGCTTCCTGCTGAAGCTGTCCGGCATCGAAGCGATCGCCGGCGAACCGCCGGCCGCGGCGCCGGCCGTGGTCGGCGACTTGCAGCTGTTCGTGCCGCTGGAAGGCCTGGTGGACCTGGATGCTGAACGCGCGCGCCTCGACAAGGAGATCGCCAAGGTTTCCGCCGAGCGCGAGAAGAGCGAAGCCAAGCTGGCGAAGTTCGGCAGCAATGTGCCGCCTGCGGTGGTCGAACAGGAGCGCACGCGCCTGGCCGACTGGTCGCGCCAGCTCGCCGCATTGAGCGAACAACGCGGACGGCTTTGATCGAGTTCGTGTAGGAGCGATGGCAATCGCGACATTGGCGGGCTGCCGGTCGCGATCGCCATCGCTCCTACAACCGCGGCGGCCAGGCGGAATCGGGCACCAGCAATTCGAGACCCATCACGATGGCGTCTTCGCGGCCGTTCCTGGCCGGGTAATAGTTCGGGCGACGACCGATTTCGTTGAACCCGAGACTGTCGTACAAGGCGATGGCCTTCGGGTTGGAAGGCCGCACTTCGAGGAAGACGCGATCGACCATGTGCCAGCGCGCCAGGTCGATGAGCCGCTTCATCAGCCGACGACCGTGCCCGTGCCCCTGGTGCTCCGGCGCGACGCAGACGTTCAGCACGTGCGCCTCGCCGGCGGCACAGCTCAACACGCCATAACCGATGATGCCGGCGCGCGCTTCCAGTACCCAGCACTGGTGTCCGGCGCGCAGGCAGTCGCGGAAGATGCCCGGCGTCCAGAAGAATTCGTAGGCGCGTTCCTCGATCGCCGCGACGCTGTCGATGTCGGCCTGCTTCATCGGCCGCATCTGCGAATCGTTGGCGAGCAGCGCGTTCATCGCCTCAGGCGGGGCGTCTGAGCGCCCGCAATATCGGCCACAGTGCGCGCTTTCCGGCGGGATCCTTGCGCAGACGCGCCAGGTCGCCGATCAGCGCATCCGTATCGCGACCGCCGGCCGCGCGGCGCAAGGCGGCGCGCAAGGCATCGAAATCGTTGCCGTCCGTCGCGATGGAGGCCGTCGCTTCCACCGGCACCAACGGCGAAGGCATCGCTCCCGCTCGCGCGTACGGCGTATATCCCATCGCCCGCAGCACGCGCTCCTGGTCGGCGCTCCACAGACTCATGCGGCGGCCTTGCGCGAGAACTTGCCCCAGGCCCAGTAGGCCGGTCCCGACAGCGCGTACAAGGCCGCGACGGTCAGCAGACCTTTTTCCTGCGCCACGAACAGCACGACCAGGGTGCCGACCACGAGCAACATGCCCCAGAACGGCACGCGCTCGGCGCGGGCGCCGTCGATCGGTTCCGGTTTCGGGCCGCCCTTGAAGCTGGTGTAACGAATGCGGCTGACCATCAACAGGGCGCAGACCACCGTCAGGGCGACCGCGAAATAGCGCAGGTCCTCGCCGGCGTAGCCGAGGTTCTGGAAGGTCCAGGCGAAGGACATCATCAGCGCGGCCGAGGATGGGCTGTTGAGCCCGATGAACCAGCGCTTGTCGACGACGCCGACCTGCGTATTGAAACGGGCCAGGCGCAGCGCGCCGCAAGCGGCGTACAGGAAGGCCGCCGCCCAGCCGATCTTGCCGGCCAGCGGGCCGTCGATCTTCATGCCGACCAGGGCCCAGTGGTACATCACCAGGGCCGGCGCCATGCCGAAACTGACCAGATCGGCCAAGGAGTCGTACTGCACGCCGAATTCGCTGCTGGTCCCGGTCATCCGGGCCACGCGGCCATCGATGCCGTCGAAGATGGCGGCGACGAAAACCGCAGCGAAAGCATGTTCGAACCGGCCGCTGGCCGCCGCCAGGATGGCGTAGAACCCCGCGAACATGCCGCAGGTCGTGAGCAGGTTCGGCAGCAGGTAGATATGCCGGTTGCGGGGTACGGGCTTGGGCGTTTCCATGGCCTCAGTGTAACGGCTCGGGAACGGGGCCACAGCCCGAGGCTTGCGGGCAGGGGGCGGCGGTGGTAACTAGGGCCATCACCTGCCGGGAGTCCCTCATGAATCGCCCTGCCCTGTTCAGCCGCCTGCCGCTCGCGGCCATGACCATCCTTGCCCTCGGCTTCGCGCTCAGCGCCCAGGCCACCACCGTTTACCAGAAGAAGAAAGGCGGCGTCAGCGAGTATTCGCAGACCGAAACCCAGGACTCGAAGTCCAAGAAGGTGAAAGGCCGCGACCCGGCCAAGCCGCAGCAGGAAGCGCCCAAGCCCAAGACCGAGGCGGAAAAGGCCTGCGACAACGCGCGGATGAACCTGCAGCTGCTCGGCTCGGGCAAGCCCTTGTCGCGAGGAAAGGACAAGGACGGCAAGGACATCGTGCTGACGGCCGAGGAACGTGCCTCGGAAACGTCGTTGGCCGAAGCCCAGGTCAAGGCGCGTTGCGCCCCGACCCCGCCGCCGGCGAAGGAATGACCTAGCATCGCTCGCGCCACGGCCCGCGGGCGACCGCGGGCCGCCTGCGTGCGCGCCCGCTACAATGGCCGGCCCGATTTCAAGCCTAGCCGGATCCCTCTCGATGCGTCTGTCCCAGTTCCACCTTTCCACCAGCAAGGAAACCCCCGCCGATGCCGAGATCGTCAGCCACCAGCTGATGCTCCGCACCGGCATGATCCGCAAGCTCGCCGCCGGCATCTACACGTGGACGCCGCTCGGCCTGCGCGTGCTGCGCAAGGTCGAGGCCATCGTGCGCGAGGAAATGGATCGCGCCGGCGCGATCGAATTGCTGATGCCGACGATCCAGCCGCGCGAGCTGTGGGAAGAAACAGATCGCTGGCAGAAGTTCGGCGGCCAACTGCTGAAGATCAAGGACCGCAAGGACGGCGAGTTCTGCTACGCGCCCACCGCCGAGGAAGTGGTCACCGACTTCGCGCGCCACGAGCTGCGCAGCTACAAGCAGCTGCCGCTGAACCTGTACCAGATCCAGACCAAGT
>CAYWHO010000252.1:0-3400 GCA_964458195.1 uncultured Arenimonas sp. | reverse complement strand
ACGCGCGAGGATCCGCTGGGCGACACCCTGGTCTTCCTGCCGGGCGAGCGCGAAATCCGCGATGCGCACCTGGCCCTGTCGCGACGCAAGTACCGCAATACCGAAGTGCTGGCCCTGTATGCGCGTTTGTCGGCGAAGGACCAGGACCGCGTGTTCCAGCCCGGTCCGCAACGCCGCATCGTGCTGGCGACGAACGTGGCAGAGACCTCGCTGACGGTGCCGCGCATTCGCTACGTGATCGATCCCGGCGCTGCGCGCGTGAAACGCTACTCACCGCGGCAAAAACTCGACCGGCTGCATATCGAACCGATCTCGCAGGCCAGCGCCGACCAGCGCAAGGGGCGCTGCGGCCGTATCGCCGCCGGCGTCTGTTATCGCCTGTATTCCGAACCGGATTTCCAGTCGCGACCGCGCTACACCGATCCGGAAATCCTGCGCGCTTCGCTGGCGGGCGTGATCCTGCGCATGCTCGACCTGGGGCTGGGTCGCGTCGAGGACTTCCCTTTCATCGATCCGCCGGATCCGCGCGCGATCAGCGACGGCTGGCAAACCTTGTCGGAACTCGGCGCCATCGCGGCGTCCGACCGCGGCGACGATCGTCGCCTGACGCCGGTCGGTCGCGAGATGGCGCGACTGCCGGTCGATCCCAAGCTCGCCCGGATGCTGATCGCCGCGCGTCAGCACGGCGTCCTGCGCGAGATGCTGGTGATCGCCGCCTTCCTCGGCATCCAGGACCCGCGCGAACGCCCGGCCGATGCGCGCGAGGCCGCCGACAACGCGCACGCGGCCTTCGCCGACCCGAGCTCGGAATTCCTCGGCGTGCTGAAACTCTGGGATGCCTATAGGCAAGCGCACGAGGACCTCACGCAATCGAAACTGCGTGCCTGGTGCGAAAAGCATTTCCTCGGCTTCCTGCGCATGCGCGAGTGGCGCGAGCTGCACCGCCAGTTGCTGCTGGGCAGCGAGGAGCTCGGCTGGGGTGAAAAATCGGCCGTCGGCGAAGCAACGCAATCGCTGCCGCTGCGTGGCGGCGATGACGTCACGTTCTACACCTTGTTGCATCGTGCCCTGATCGCCGGCTTGCCCAGCCAGGTCGGCCATCGCAGCGAGAAGGGTCTGTACGACGCGCCGAGGCAGCGCAAGTTCCAGTTGTTCCCCGGCTCGTCTTTGTCGAAGACGCCGCCGGGCAGGAGCCCAAGTGCCCCGAAGGCCATGGATGGCCGAGAGGGGCCTCCCGCCTGGTTGCTGGTGGCGACGATGCTCGATACGCAGAAGGTCTGGGGCCTGATGGCGGCGAAGATCGAGCCGGATTGGGTCATCGCCGAGCTTTCGCATCTGCTCGCGCGCAAGCACTTCGACCCGCATTGGTCGCGGGCGCAGGGCCGCGTGCTGGGTTCCGAGCAGATCAGCCTGTTCGGTCTCGTGCTGGCGCCGAAAAAGCCGGTGCATTACGGCGGTCTGTACCCGGCCGAAGCGCGCGAGATCTTTGTGCGCCAGGCGCTGTTGCCCGGCGAGATCAATACGCGCGCGGCTTTCGTCGCGCGCAACCTCGCCACCCTGGCGAAGGCGCAGGAAGAAGAAGCCAAGCAGCGCCGTGCCGGCCTGATCGCCGACGAAGACTGGCAGGCGCGCTGGTATCTCGACCGCTTGCCGCCCGAGGTCAACAGCGTGCAGGGCCTGGACAGCTGGTATTCGAAGCTGGCGCCGGAGAAAAAGAAGTCGCTGGAGTGGTCGCTGGCCGATCTGTTGCCGGGCGAGGGCAGCGAAGCGGATCGTTTCCCGAAGTATTTCGCGCTCGGCGATGCCAGGCTCGCCTTGCATTACCGTTTCGAGCCCGGCGCGGAGGACGATGGCGTCACGCTCGACGTGCCGCTGCACTTGCTCAAGGCGCTCGATCCCGCGCGACTGAGCTGGCTGGTGCCCGGCCTGGTCGACGAAAAAGCGGCCGAGTTGATTCGCTCCTTGCCGAAAGCCCTGCGGCGCAACTACGTGCCGGCGCCGGATTTTGCCCGGGCCTTCGTGCAGGCGCATCCGGCGCCCGAGGCGGATCACCTGGCCGGCACGCTCGCGCGCTTCCTGACGCGTACGACCGGCGCGCCGGTGACGGCGCTGGATTTCGACGAAACGGCCTTGCCGGCGCATCTGCGCATGAACCTGCGCCTGGCCGATCGTGGGCGCGTGCTGGCGATGTCGCGCGAGCTCGAGGAACTGAAGGATCGCTTCGGCGAACGCGCCGAGCGCGCCTTCGCCGAGCAGGCCGGCGAACGCCTCGCGCGCGAGGGCCTGCTCGAATTCCCGGCCTCGCCGATTCCGGCGCAGGTTCCCGGCGCGGCTGGCGTGCCTGCCTATCCCGCGCTGGTGGATGGCGGCGACGCGGTCGCCATGCGCGTGTTCGCCGATCCGGTCGAAGCGCGCGAACAGCATCGTCGGGGCGTAAGGCGGCTGGCGGAATTCGCCCTGGCCGAAAAGGTGAAGCAATCGCGCAAGCAACTGCCGGTTTCGCCGAAGCTCGGCCTGCTCTATGCCGCCATCGAAAGCGCGGAGCGCCTGCGCGCCGATATCGTCGAAGCGGCCTTGGCCGCGGCGCTGGGCGGCGAACTCGAAAGCATTCGCGACAAGCCGGCCTTCGATGCGCTGGTCGCGAAGATCGGACGCGAATTGTTTGCCGAGGCGATGCAGCGCCTGCAACTGGCTGAAGCGATCCTGGCCTTGTATGCGGAGATCAAGCCGAAACTCGAATCGCCGCTGATGGGTTGGGCGCGCGGCAACCTCGACGACATCGCCGCGCATCTGCGCAGTCTCGTGCATCCGGGCTTCCTGCGCGAGACGCCCGCGAGCCTGCTGGTCGAATATCCGCGCTACCTGAAGGCCTTGAAGTTGCGCGGCGAACGCGCCCTGGCCGATCCGGTCAAGGACCAGGCGCGATTGCTGGAACTGCGGCCTTATGCGGACGCCCTCCAGCGCGCGCGCGATACCGGGCAGGCGGAGCGCGAGGCCTGGCAGGAATTCCGCCAGGATCTCGAGGAACTGCGCGTGCAGACCTTCGCCCAGGAACTGGGTACGCGCCGCGCCGTGTCGCACAAGCGCATGGCAAAGCAGTTGGAGTCGCTCAGTCGCGGCGCGTAGCCCGGGTAGAGCGCCGCAGGCGCGAAACCCGGGTAAGCGATGTCGCGGAACGCTCCCGGGTTTCGTTTCTCAACCCGGGCTACGAACCTAATACCTAAAACGTAAAACCTGAAACCGCCAACGCCCCTCACCCCAACCCTCTCCCCGTGGGACGGGGAGAGGGAGTCAGCGCCGTGTACTTCGATCCACGAAGCGTTCCCGGGCTTCGCGCCTGCGGCGCTCAACCCGGGCTACGAACCTAATACCTAAAACGTAAAACCTGAAACCGCCAACG
>CAYWHO010000251.1:0-3414 GCA_964458195.1 uncultured Arenimonas sp. | reverse complement strand
CCGTGCACCGAAAAGGGGCTGCGCGAACTGTTCGATTCCGGCGAAGTCGAACGCGCCGACATCTGGCGCCTGTGGCGGCGCACGCATTTCCTCGGCAAGGTCCTGCGCTTCGGCTGGGGCGACGAACGCGTCGGCCGGCTGTTCCGCCAGCAGCTGCGCTACCAGCCGCTGGAAGTGCATGAGCGCATGGACATGGCGGCCTGGCGCGTGGGCCTGGTCTCGGCGCGCATCGAGCACGATACCGCCCGCTCCGAGCGCGAGTATCGCCAGAAGCTCGAGCGCTATGCCGATCTGTGGGCGAAACAGAAGCGCGAAAAGGGCCGGCACGCGCGCCGCGGCGACCGCTGGTTGCATGCGGCGTACTACTGGTTCAAGAACATGCTGCTCCGTGGCGGTCTGCTCGACGGCCCCAGGGGCTGGCTGTTCCACGCCTGCCATACCCGATACGTCTTCCGCAAATACACCTTGCTGGAACGTTCCGCGAACCAGGCTGTCTGACGTACAGCAAGCGTTCGCTTTCGCTCCCCGATACTCCAGTCGTGCTTTCCGCGCCCGCGGATCGCATGCCGCTGCCGTTCCCCGACGGCATCCCGTCCAGGCCCCCGCCATGACCCCACGTGCGTCCCTGTCCGTCGTCGTCACCAACTACAACTACCGGAACTTCGTCGTCGAGGCGGTCGAAAGCGCCCTCGCGCAGACGCGCCCCGCCGATCGCATCATCGTCGTGGACGACGGCTCCACCGACGGTTCCTCCGACCTGCTGCGGCAGCGCTACGGCGAAGATGCGCGCGTGCGGCTGCTGTTCGACCAGAACGACGGCCAGCTCGCCGCCTTCCAGCGCGGCGTGGCCGCCGCCGAAGGCGACGTCGTCTGTTTCCTGGATGCCGACGATCGCTGGGCGCCCAACTACCTGGAAAAGATCGGCGCCTTGTTCGACGCCCGCCCAGATGTCGATTTCGTCTTCAGCGACATCGTGCTGTTCGGCGGCGAGCAGGGTCGCATCGAATTCGCCGAGCAGAGCGTCGACCTCGGTTTCACCATCGTCAGCACCTACATGACGGCGCACTGGTACGGCGCACCGACCTCGGCCCTGAGCCTGCGTACGCACTGGGCGCGCCGCACGCTGGCCCTGCCGGAGGAAATGCGGCCGACCTGGCGCATTTCGGCCGACAACTGCCTGGTGTTCGGCGCCAGCATCCTCGGCGCGCACAAGTACTACGAGCCCACCGGCAGCGTGCACTACCGCGTGCATGGCGCCAACGGCTGGTGGGGCAAGCAGACGCCGGCGAACAAGTTCCTCAATCGCGTGCGATCGCTCGGGTTGATCCAGCACTACGCCCGCAGCATCGGCCTGGACGAACGCTGCGTGGACCTGACCAAGGCCGAGTTCCTGAGCAAGCCCTACCCGACCTGGGAAGAAGCCAAGCGCTACGCCCGCCTGGTCATGAAGCGACGCGCGTCCTGGCTGAAGAACGCCGGCCGCGCCGCGGCTATACTGGGCCGCGCCTGGCGTTCGCAACCGCGATCGAGCGGGTGACACCTTCGGCGTCACGGCGAACATGCGAAGCAGCCTGCTGATCACCACCTACAACCGGCCCGACGCACTCGCCCTCGTCCTCGACAGTGCCGCGCGACAAAGCCGGCTTCCCGACGAAGTCATAATCGCCGACGACGGTTCCGGCGACGCGACCCGCGACATGCTCAGGGAGAAGGCGCGCGGCTATCCGGTGCCCTTGCGGCATGCCTGGCACGAGGATCGCGGATTCCGCGCGGCGCGCGTGCGCAATCTCGCCATCGCCGCCGCCAGCGGCGACTACATGCTGATCCTCGACGGCGACATGGTGCTGCACCGGCACTACGTCGCCGACCATCTTGCCGCCGCCCGGCCGGGTCGTTTCATCCAGGGCATGCGCGTGCTGAGCACGGCCGAAGGCGCCGAAGCCATGTTGCGCGAACGCCGGATCGACACCGGCTTCTTCGACCCCGGCCTCGAGCGCCGGCGGCATACGCTGCGCATCCCGCCCTTGTCCGCCCTGATCGCGCGCCTCAACGAAGGCCAACGCCAGGGCGGCATCAAGACCTGCAACCAGGGCTGGTGGCGCAAGGACCTGCTGGCCCTGAACGGTTTCGACGAACGCTACGAGGGCTGGGGGCGGGAAGACAACGACCTGGCCGCGCGCGCCTATCACGCCGGCTTGAAAAGGCGTTCGCTGCGCTTCGCCGGGCTGGCGGTGCATCTGTTCCATCCGGAGCGCGCGCGCGACGGCATCAGCGCCAACGACCGACTGCTGGCGGAAACCTTCGCGTCGCCGCAGCGCATTCGTTGCGAACTCGGACTCGACGGACATCTCGAACGCTACCGCCAACAACCCCTGCCCGACCTGCGCGCGGCCTGATCAGTCGCCCAGCCGCTCTTCCAGGCGACCGACGCGGCGATCGAGCCAGTCGAGCACCGCCTTCTGCGCCGGCGCCGAGGCCAGTTCCAGGCTTTGCACGCAGGCGAAGGCGTAACGCGCATCGGCATCGGCCGCGGCGAGCTTGCGTCGCAATCGCGGCAGCCATTGCTCGCTGGGCTTGAGCTGCACCGTGCGCAAACCGTTGTCGAGCCGCGCGCGCCCGGCGGCGAACTCCAGATGCGCGGCCAGGCATTCGGTCTTGAACTGGCGCGGCGAACGCAGGCGGAAGGACAGGTTGTGCTCCAGGCGGTCGGGGTGCCGAGCGAAGTAGTCTTCAAGCGTCGAGCGCCGCATCGGGAACGGATTGTGGTACATGCGCAGGTATTCGCGCCCGTAGCCGGCGAGACGCGCGCTTTCTTCCTGCGCCGCCAGATTGCGCACGCGCGCCGCCGGCGATTGCGCCGGATCGCCGCCGAACGAACGGCGCAATGCGACAATCATGCGTCGCAACGGCCGATGCGCCGACTGCAGTCGCCAGTCGCCGCGCACCAGCATCGTGTCGCCGTCGAAGAAATCCTGCGGCCGAACCGGCTGGATCAGGGCGAAGTCGTCGTTGAAGTACAGGAAGCGCTCGGCCAAGCCGGGAATGCGCCAGAGCGCGGTGATGATCGCGCGGCTGTTGAAGGTCGGCAGGTGCCGTTCGTGCCCGGCGAAGATCTCGCGATGATCGACCAGGCGCAGGCGATTGGCGTACGGCGTTCCGGCCAATCGCCGCAGCAGCGTCGGCTGCTGGCGGTCGCTGACGATGTGGATCCGCGCGATCCAGGGCGCATAGCGCAGGATGGATGCGACGCAGTATTCGAGTTCGCCGGCATCGTTGAAGCGGGTCGGATCGGCCGCCACTGGTCGCGGACCGCCCGTCTGCTCCAGATAGGCGCGCAAGCGTTCGGCATGCGCCGGATCGCTGCCGTCCACCCAGGTGATCACCGCATCGATCGGCGCCTCGCTCATGGGCAGG
>CAYWHO010000250.1:0-3428 GCA_964458195.1 uncultured Arenimonas sp. | reverse complement strand
TGCGAGGCGAACAGCATCGTCCGCCCGAGGCTGATCTTCTTCGTGCCGAGGCGGTCGAGGGTGTGGAAGGTGTTCTTCGGCATCGGGATGTGGTCCGTGAGTAAGAAGCAAGGTCTTGTGCCGAAGGTCTGCTCGCGGATCGGTGCACCTTTGCGGTCCATCACGTAGAGCTGATGGTCTTCCGCCAGTTCCTGCACCAGTCGCTCGAAACTGACGGTGCGCACCGTGACGCCGGATTCCACCGGGCGTGTCTCTTCCTTGCCCATGCCGCGCGAGGCGTCGAGCGCCTTGGCGATCTTGCCAAGCAAGGAGCGTTCGTCGAAGCCGCCGATGTCGTGCATGGCATTGGCGTCGAAGCGGATCGTGCGGGAGAAATCCTGGGTGCTTTCCAGCACGAGGTAAACGATCACGTCCTCGCGATGCGATTGCGCCACGAAGATCGCGTTCATCAGCGTGTGCGCGAGGATCTCGGTATGCGCTTCCTGGCCGATGCCGGCCAGCAGCTTCTGGCTATCGGTGGGGGCGGCACGTGCGCGGAGTACGAAGGTGCGTGTCATTCCGCGAGTTTAACGCAGCAATGTAGCCCGGGTTGAACGCCGAAGGCGTGAAGCCCGGGACCGTCATGAGTGTCGAATCGCGCGCCGGTTAAGCCTCCCTGCTTGAAGGGTTTCCCGGGTATCGGGCCTTCGGCCCTCAACCCGGGCTACGTCACTTCGCCAGTTCGTAGAAATACTCGGCGTAGGACAGGGCGGCGCCGTCGAAGCCATCGAGGTTCTTGTTCGCCGATTCGATCAGGAAATATTCGTCCGGGGCGTGGGCGCCGGTGCCGTAGCCCATGCCGTAGTGCGCCGAGGCCAGGCTCAGCGGCGGGTCGGTGAAGACGAAGCCCGGGTACGAACCCGCGCTGCGCGGCCACAGCAGCGGCTCGATGCCGCGGGCCCGCAGGACGCGCAGTTGCGCCTGGATCAGTTCGCTGTCGGCGGCGCTCTGCGTCGGGTTGTAACCGCCGGTGACGTTCACTTCGATGTCGCCGTAACCGCGCTTGGCGAGGTGCGCCTTCAGCGCGGCGACGGCGTCGTCGAACTTCATGCCGGGCACCAGGCGAAGATCGAGCTTGGCGACGGCGCGATGCGGCAGGATCGTCTTGCCGCCCGGACCGGTATAACCGCCGACCAGGCCTTCGATGTTCACCGTCGGTTGCGAGACGAGGCGCTGTTGCGCCTGCTGGTAGCTCAGGTCGTCGATCCAGTGCTGTACGCCGTAGGCCTTTTTCATCACCTCGTCGCTGCTTTCGGGCGAAGCCGCGACGACCATCGCCTTGTGTTCGTCGCTGATCGGCGGTGGCACCGGATAGTTGTCGATCATGATGGTGTTGCCGTCGTCGGACACCAGCGTGCCCAGCGCCTTGACCAGGCGCCAGGCCGGGCTGTCGACCATCGCCTTGAGCGAGGAGTGGATGTCCTTGCTCGGACCGCGGCCCCAGCGCTCGCCGCTCGCGACGAGTTCCAGTTCGACGATGCCTTTGGCGCCCAGCGTGACGGTGATGACGCCGTCGAGATCCTGCATCGCGCTGGGCATGAAGACGCCGACGGTTTTCGATAGGGCCTCCTGCACTTTCGGCGAACGCACGAACTGCGCGATATGCGGCGAACCGATTTCTTCCTCGCCCTCGGCCACCAGCACGATATTCACCGGCAGCTTCCGGTTCGCCGCGCGAAACGCGTGCAAGGCGGCGAGGAAGGCGGCTTCCGGGCCTTTCTGGTTCACCGCGCCGCGGCCCATCATCACCTTGCCGATACCAGGTTTCTCGACGATGCGGCCTTCCAGCGGCGGCGAACTCCACTCGCTCGGATCGTATTGCTTGACGTCGTACATGAAGTACACGCCGACCGTCTTCGGCGCACCGGCGTCGAGCGTGGCGAACACGCCGGGTTTGCCGTCGGTGGGCATGATCTCGACGTGCTGGAAACCGGCGTCGCGCAGCAGCATCGCCATGTGTTCGGCGCCCTGGGGATAGGCGAGGTTTTCGGCCGCGATGGACGGCAGGGCGATCCAGTCCTTGAGGCGTTGCACGTTGGTGTCGTGCTGCGCGGCGAGTTGCGCGCGGATCGGCGCGAGCTCGGCCTCGGAAGCGCGGGCGGCTGGTGCGGACGCGATCAGACCCAGCGTACAGGCCAGCGCGACGGCGCGGCCGGAAAGCGGACGTTGCTTCATGGCGACTCCCCAGGGCGGTGTGGGGCGAGTGTAGCCCGGGCGGCGGGCGACGCGTGCGGTGGATTCCGTCGCCGATTCGGCTGGCCTTGTCGGCGATTCCCCCGTTTGGTCGCAGGCGGTTTGCGCCGGCGGTGTCGCGAGCGGGAAGGTGCTGCGTCCGCCACGTCACTGACCCGGAGCCCTGCATGCCCGCGACTGCCTTGTATTCGCCCGAACCTGCCCGCGGTTGGCTGCCCTGGGTATGGTTGTCGCCGATCCTGCTGATCCTGTTCGTGGCCGCGCCGGTGATCGGCATGGACGGATGGATGCAATCGCAGCACTGGTCCGATGCTCGCGGGAATCCGATCGGCATGGCCGGGCTGCATGTCTTCCTCGTGATCGGGTTCGTGCCGACCCTGCTGGCGGTGCTCGCCTGGGTGCGTCTGGTCGAGCGCCGGCCGCTTCGCACGATCGGCTTCGTCGGCCCGCAGCCGCTGAAGACTTTCCTCGGCGGCGTGGGCATCGGTATCGCGACCATCGCGCTCGTCGTGTTCGCCATCTGGGCCGCGGGCGGTTTGCAGGTGGCCGGCGTCGGCGCCGCCTGGCGCTCGCAGAGCGCGCTGATGCAGATCGGCTTGCTGCTGCTGAGCTTCGTCGTGCAGGCGAGCACGGAGGAAATCATCTTCCGCGGCTGGTTGCTGTCGCTTCTGGCGCGCAAATCCAATGTCGCGGTGGCGGTGCTGCTAGTTTCGCTGGTCTTCACCTTCCTGCATTACAGCCCGCACCAGGCGCCCTTGATCACGCTGGTCTCGTTCCTGTTCTCGGCTTTCGCCTGCCAATGGGCGTTGCAGCGCGGCAACATCTGGGGCGTGATGGGTTGGCATACGGGCTGGAACTGGCTGTTGGCGGTCGGCTTCGAGTTGCCCGTCACCGGCATCGATGCGCATCTGCCGGCCTTGTTGGTGGCCCTGCGCCCGCAGGGCTCCGACGCCCTGACCGGCGGTGCCGAGGGGCCGGAGGGCAGCTTCCTGTGCAGCGCGTTCTTCATCGCCGCGATGGCGTGGATGGCGTGGAGGCAGAGAAGGGCGGCGCGCGAGCTGCATCGGTCTCGCGCTCCGCTCTTGGCGGTGTCGTCGCAGGAATCGTCGAGACCGAACTGATGCTTAGGCCGGTTCGCGCCGGAATCGCCACAGCAACGCCGCCCATACCAGGAAGGGCCCGAGCGCGAAGCACAG
>CAYWHO010000249.1:0-3428 GCA_964458195.1 uncultured Arenimonas sp. | reverse complement strand
GCGTCGCCCTGGTCGGTTACACCAATGCCGGCAAGTCGACCTTGTTCAACGCCCTGACCGGCGCTGGCGTCTCTGCCGCCGACAAGCTGTTTGCCACGCTCGATCCGACCGTGCGGCGATTGCAGGGCGCCGGCAGCACGGTGGTGCTGTCCGATACCGTCGGTTTCGTCCGCGACCTGCCGCACGAGCTGGTTGCCGCGTTCCGTTCGACCCTGTCGGAAGCGCGCGACGCCGACCTGCTGCTGCATGTCATCGATGCCGCCGACGAGCACCGCGAAGAACGCATGCACCAGGTCGACGAGGTCCTCAAGGACATAGGCGCCGGCGAGGTGCCGCAGTTGCTGGTCTTCAACAAGATCGACCGGCTCGAGGACGGCGCCGCGAGGCACGATGTTCCGGGTCGGGGCCCCGAGCGCCTCTGGCTGTCGGCCCGGACCGGCGAGGGCCTGGACCGGTTGCGCGAAACCCTGCTGACCCGCTTCGCCGACCGGCGCCTGCAGGCCGAATTGAGCCTGTCGGCGGGCGAGGGCAGGCTGCGGGCGCGGCTGCACGACCTGGACGCCGTGCGCGAGGAAAGTGCGGACGACTCGGGCTGGCGCCTGCGCATCGATCTGCCCCTGGCCGTGGCCGAGCGACTGGCGCTGGAGGCGGGCGGTCATGCCCTGGCCCCCTTGCTTGTGGCCCCCACAGCCCCTACCTACAATTCCGACGATTGACTGAAACGGCCGCTTCCGCGGTCCGCATGGAGCAAGCATGGCCTGGAACCAGCCTGGCAAAGGCGGCCAAGATCCCTGGCGCGGCAAGAACACCCCCAACCCGATGGATGCCTTCTTCGGGCGCCTGCGCGAGATGTTCGGCGGCGCCGGTGGCGGCGCGGGTCCGGTCGCCTGGCTGCTGCCCCTGCTCGGTCTGCTGCTGATCATGAGCAGCTTCAAGCTGATCGACGAGCAGGAGCGCGGCGTGGTGCTGCGCTTCGGCGCCTATAGCCGCACGATGACGCCGGGCGCCAATTTCAAATGGCCCTGGCCCGTCGAATCGGTGACGGTCGTTGCCGCCACCAAGATCCAGTCGTTCGAGGACGAGGTGCGCGTGCTGACCAAGGACGAGAACATCGTCGACATCAAGTTCAACGTGCAGTACCAGATCACCAATCCGCGCGACTTCCTCTACGCCTTCCGCGACGACCTGCTGATCGACGGGCGCTCCGCGCAGGGGCGGGAAACGCTGCAGAACGCGGCCGAAAGCGCCGTGCGCGAAGTCGTCGGCAACAACACCATGGACACCGTGCTGTTCGAGCGCACCAACCTGGTGAACGCGGCCACCAAGCACCTGCAGGAAACCCTGGAACAGTACAAGACCGGCCTGGTCATCACCGGCTTCACCCTGCAGAGCGCCCGTCCGCCCGAAGAAGTGCGCGACGCCTTCGACGATGCGATCAGCGCGCGCGAAGACAAGAACCGCATCGAAAGCGAGGCCAAGGCCTACGCCAGCAAGGTCGTGCCGGAAGCCCGCGGCGTCGCCGCCCGCATTACCGCCGAAGCCTCCGGTTACCGCACGGCGACCATCGCCAAGGCCGAGGGCGACGCGCAGCGTTTCCGCCTGCTCGCCGACCAGTACCGCAAGGCGCCGGAAGTCACGCGCAAGCGCCTGTTCCTGGAAACCATGCAGGAAGTGATGGCCAAGAACCAGAAAGTGGTTTCCGGTCGCGGCAACATCCTGTACCTGCCGCTCAATAGCGGTGCCGCCGCGCCGCCGCCGGCGAACGCCGCGCCGTTGACGCAGTTGCCGGAAGTGAAGGCCCTGCCGGAGCCGCAGCGCCGGCTGAACGACGAACGACCGCCGCGCGAGTCGCGCGAAGGAGGCCGCTGACATGCGTAATCCCATTGCCTACGTGATCGCCGCGGTCGTGGTGCTGCTGGCCTTGCTGAGTTCGGCCTTCACCGTCAACGAAGGCCAGACGGCCCTCGTGCTCAATCTCGGCAAGATCGTGCGCAGCGATCTGAAGCCCGGTCTGCATTTCAAATGGCCGATGGTCGAGGAAGTGCGCAAGTTCGATCGCCGCATCCTCTCCCTCGACGACAAGCCCGCCCGCTACCTGACCGCCGAGAAGAAGGACGTCGAGGTCGATTTCTTCGTCAAGTGGCGCATCAGCAACGTCACCAATTTCTACCGCAATGCCGGCGGCGGCGACGAAGGCACGGTCAAGCAGCGCCTGCTGCCGATCGTCAAGAACTCGCTGAACGACGAAATCAACCACCTGACCTTGCAGCAGGTCGTTTCCAGCGGCCGTTCGGATCTCACCAGCCGCCTGCTGGAGAACATCAACAAGGGCGCCAGTCCGTTGGGCATCCACGTGCTCGACGTGCGCATCAAGAAGATCAACCTGCCGCAGGACGGCAACATCCTCGATTCGGTGTTCAACCGCATGCGCGCCGAGCGTACCCGCGTCGCCAACCAGCTGCGCGCCGAAGGTACGCAGGGCGGCGAAGCGATCCGGGCCGAAGCCGACCGCCAGCGTCAGGTCATCGTCGCCGATGCCGAGCGCGACGCGCAGAAGCTGCGGGGCGAGGGCGACGGGCGTGCGGCCGAGATCGGCGCCGCCGCCTACGGCCAGGACGCCGAGTTCTATGCCTTCTACCGCAGCCTGGAGGCCTACCGGGCCAGCATGGGCGACGGCCGGACGACGCTGGTGCTGGATCCGGAATCCGAGTTCCTGCGCTATTTCGGCAAGGACGGGCGCTGATCCGGGATGCCCTCCGACCTGCTCGCCGCGCTCTGCCTGGTGCTGTTGATCGAGGGTTTGATGCTGTTCGCCGCGCCCGAGGCCTGGAAACGCGCGGTCGAGCAGCTGGCCGCGCAACCGGCTACCCGGTTGCGGACCTACGGCGGCTTCATGGTCATCGCCGGGCTGGTGTCCCTGTACCTGGTCCGCGGCGGCTGATCCGTCCCCACACGGGCCGATCCCGCGTATAATTTCAAAAAGCCGGGGCGACCTCGGCTTTTTCTGCGTCTGGCGTTTGGATTTTCCGTTGGTGGCCGTTGCAACAGCGATTGTAGGAGCGACGCAAGTCGCGACCCGGTTCGCTACGGACATGACGGTCGCGACTTGCGTCGCTCTTACGACACCGCAGCGCAGCAACGTCGCCCCCTACGGAATTTTCTGCTTTGGAGTGGTGCCATGGGTCAGTCGGTCGTAGTTCTGGGCGCGCAGTGGGGGTAAGGACGAGCGCTTGCGCGATGCGTTGAAGCGCATCGCGCGCGAGTCCGAACGCCCGAGGCAGGAGCCGAGGGCAGGGCGACTTGGCGAGGCCACGATGGCCGAGCCTAGTCGCTGACATCGCCCATCGGGGCAACGAATTCATTAGCGGAGAGCAGTGCCATGGGTCAGTCGGTCGTAGTTCTGGGCGCGCAGTGGGGCGATGAAGGCA
>CAYWHO010000248.1:0-3433 GCA_964458195.1 uncultured Arenimonas sp. | reverse complement strand
GCCGTGCGCATGCCGATCCACGGGTAGTGCGTACTGAGGTTGAACCAGCCCCACTGGCGCGGCACCTGGCGCGTCAGGGCCTCCTCATACGGGAGCAACAGGGCTTCGTGCGAGGTGTAAAAATCGGCGCGGTTGAGGTTGTGCAGCGCCTCGCCCGAAATCGTCTCCATGAACTTCACCGCGTCGCCCACCGCCGAAACCATGCGACGGTATTCGTCCGACAGCGGCGAATGTCCCACCCAGCCCAGGTCCCAATATTCGGGATGGTGCAGGTCGGCGAAACCGCCATCGATCAGCGCGCGGACGAAGTTCATCGTCATCGCCGATCGCGCATGGCCCTTGACCATGCGCCGCGGGTCGGGCGTGCGCGCATCGGCGTTGAATTCGGGCTGGTTGATGAAATCGCCGCGATAGCTCGGCAGCGTGACGCCGTCGCGCGTCTCGGTATCGGTCGAACGCGGCTTGGCGTACTGGCCGGCGAAGCGGCCGACGCGCGTGATCGGCAGCTTCATGCCCTGCAGCAGCACCAGGCTCATCTGCAGCAGCACCTTGAGCTGCTTGGCGATACGATCGGATTCGCACTCGGCGAAGCTCTCGGCGCAATCGCCACCCTGCAGCAGGAATCCCTCGCCACGCTGGATGCGCGCCAGCCGGTCACGCAGCTTGAGGATTTCCCACGACGTCACCAACGGCGGTAGCAGGGACAATTCCGTCTGCACCGATGCCAGCGCAGCGGCATCGGGATAGATCGGTTGCTGCGACGCGTTACGCGTGCGCCAGCTCGCCGGCGACCAGCCTTCAGGCATGGTGACGGGTTGCAGGGGGCGGTCGCTGGCGTTCATGGGCGTGCGCATTCTCGGGGTGGCCTTCGATCATCGCACGGGCCACGCTGGAGCAAATACTCGGCCCCGTCTCAGCGCCGCCTGAACGCCGACCAGATTGTTCCGGCGCCCAATCCCAGGTACCAGAGCAGGGTCCAACCCGGCATGGACAGGCCGAAGAGCTTCCAGTCGATCTTGGCGCATTCGCCGGAGGGCGTGAAAACGCGCTGGATCACTTCCTGCAGCGGCAAGGCCTCGAGCATGTAGTCGAGCCCGAGGCCCGAGCACATGGCGACTTCGCTCGTCGGCATGTACTGGATGTGGAGGTGCCAGGCTGCGATGCCCGCACCGCAGGCCGCCGCGAGCGCGACCAACAACCCGTACACCTTGCGACCGAAGGGGCCGGGATTGTGCAGGCCAGCGAGCAGGAATACCGCGCCCATGGCCACGAAAGCCACGCGCTGCAGGATGCAAAGGGGGCAAGGGAACATCAGCATGTTGTATTGCACATGCAGGGCGTAGCCCAGCAGGGCAGCACAGCACAGGAAGCCCAGCAGCATCTGGGCACGGAAGTTCCAGCGGAAGGGGTTGGGGCTCATGATCCGGGGCATCGTCCTTGCGGCTACTGTGCGACCTTAGCGGAGCGCGCGAAGTTGCGGAAGCGGGCGAAAAAAAACCCCGGCCAGGGCCGGGGTTCGTTTTCGGGCGTGTCCGCCGCGATTATTCGGCCGTCGCGACCGCGGTGGCCTGCGGACGATCGACCAGTTCGACGTAAGCCATCGGCGCATTGTCGCCAGCGCGGAAGCCGCACTTGAGGATGCGCAGATAACCACCCGGACGGGCCTTGTAACGCGGGCCGATCTCGACGAACAGCTTGCCGACGGCTTCCTTGTCCTTCAGGCGCGACATGGCCAGGCGGCGATTCGCCACGCCGTCGGTCTTCGCCATCGTGATGAGCGGCTCGGCGACGCGGCGCAGTTCCTTGGCCTTCGGCAGCGTGGTGCGGATCAGTTCGTGCTTGATCAGCGACGCGGCCATGTTGGAGAACATCGCTTCGCGATGGGCGGTGGTGCGGCTGAAGTTACGGCCAGAGTTACGGTGACGCATGGTCGTGATTCCTTAAAAATTCCGGGCCTCAGCCCATCATGCCCTGCTGGAGGCCGGCCGGCGGCCAGTTTTCCAGCTTCATGCCGAGGGAAAGGCCGCGCTGGGCGAGGACTTCCTTGATCTCGGTGAGCGACTTCTTGCCCAGGTTCGGGGTCTTGAGCAGCTCGACCTCGGTACGCTGGATCAGGTCGCCGATGTAATAGATGTTTTCGGCCTTGAGGCAGTTGGCCGAACGCACCGTAAGCTCGAGGTCGTCGATCGGACGCAGCAGCACCGGGTCGACGCCGGCCACGGCCGACTTCGCCGGACCACGCTCGCGCTGGGTGAAGTCGCCGAACACCGACAGCTGATCGGTGAGGATGTCGGCGGCCGTGCGGATCGCGTCCTCGGCATCGATCGTGCCGTTGGTTTCGATGTCCAGCACCAGCTTGTCCAGGTCGGTGCGCTGTTCGACGCGGGCCGACTCGACCGAGTACGCCACGCGGCGCACCGGCGAGAAGCTGGCATCGAGCATCAGGCGGCCGATGGTGCGGGTTTCCTCGTCCGGACGGCGACGGGCGGTGGCCGGCTGGTAGCCGAAGCCGCGCTCGATCTTCAGGCGCATGTTCAGCGCCGTGTCCTTGGTGAGGGTGCAGATCACGTGGTCGGGATTGAGGATCTCGACGTTGTGATCGGTCTTGATGTCGGCGGCGGTCACGACGCCCGGGCCCTTCTTCTGCAGGCTCAGGGTGGTGTGCTCGACGTTCTGCATGCGGATGGCGACGTCCTTGAGGTTCAGCAGAACCTCGAGCACGTCTTCCTGCAGACCTTCGACCGTGGTGTACTCGTGCAGCACGCCGTCGATCTCGACTTCGGTGATCGCATAGCCGGGGATCGAGGACAGCAGCACGCGACGCAGGGCGTTGCCCAGCGTATGGCCGTAGCCACGCTCCAGCGGTTCGATCACGACTTTGGCGCGATTGGCGCCGAGGCGCTCAATGTTGGGGCCGCGCGGACGCAGCACCTGGTGGGCGGAAACCGTCATGAACAATGACACTCCTGGAGAGGATTACTTCGAATACAGCTCGACGATCAGGGCTTCGTTGATGTCCGAAGGCAGGTCGGCGCGATCCGGCACGGCCTTGAAGACACCCGAGAACTTCTTCGCGTCGACTTCGCACCAGCTCGGGACGAGGTCCATCTGCTGGGCGACGGTCAGCGCTTCCTGCACGTTGAGGTGCTTCTGCGCGCGCTCGGACAGCTGGATGCTGTCGCCGGCCTTGACCTGGTAGGACGGCAGGTTGACGGACTTGCCGTTGACCAGGACGCCCTTGTGCGAAACGAGCTGGCGGGCCTGCGGACGGGTGACCGCGAAACCCATGCGATAGACCACGTTGTCCAGACGCTGTTCGAGCATCTGCAGCAGGGTCTCGCCGGTGTTGCCCTTGCGACGGGCAGCCTTGGCGTAATAGTTGCGGAACTGACGCTCGAGCAAGCCGTAGATGCGCTTGACCTTCTGCTTCTCG
>CAYWHO010000247.1:0-3434 GCA_964458195.1 uncultured Arenimonas sp. | reverse complement strand
GTATGCGCTTCGTCTAGCACGATGCCGTAGTTGTAGGTCAGTTCCTCGCCTTCGGCGATATCGCGCAGCGCGTCGATGAAGATGGCGTCGCGCGCCGGATCCTCGTCTTCGTCCTCGACGTGCTCGGCTTCGCAGTTCGGATCGCAGCTGTGATTGATCCAGCGCGCGTCGTTGCCGTGCACATTGGCGTCGATCACATAGGTGTCGTTGAGCGTGAACAGGAAGGTATGGCCGGTCTCGGTTTCGTCGCCGTAAACCCGGTCCACTTCCTTGTGCGTGCGCAGCTGGCCCTTGTACTGGATCAGGCGCGTGCCCTTCTTGATGTTCGCGGCGGCGAAGACGCCGTTGCCGTGGATGCGCGAGCGGCGGGTGACGATGAGATCGGACATGAGCGGCGAGCGGGAGGAAAGCGCCCATTGTCGCCTAAATCCCCCCTGCTTGCGTCGCCGCCGACGCCGCGAAGCGCAGGCTGGCACAATGGCGGCAGGAGGGCGCCATGAATCCTGCGCAGAGCTGGCACGAGGAAATGCAATCGGCCTGGCTGTACCGGGCCCTGGCCGAGGCCGAACCCGAAGCGCGCATGTCCGCGCTGTTCGCCACGCTGGCCCAGGCCGCGGAACAGCAGGCCGCGCACTGGGCGGGCATGATCGCCGCGCAGGATCGTCGCCTGCCCGTCTTCGTACCCGACCGCCGCGCCCGACTGGTCGCGGCGCTGGCGAAGCGGCTGGGTCCGAGAAGGCTCAAGCCCGCCTTGGCCGCCATGAAGGTGCGCGGGCTCTCGGCCTACGGCAGCGCGGCGGCGGGCCACGCCATGCCCACCGATGTGAGCATGATCGGTCGCGGGCATCGCAGTCCCGGCGGCGGCAACCTGCGCGCGGCGATCTTCGGCGTCAACGACGGGCTGGTGTCGAATGCCAGCCTGATCCTCGGCATGGTGGGCGCGTCGGCCGGTACCGGCACGGTACTCGCCACCGGCGTGGCCGGCCTGCTCGCCGGCGCGCTGTCCATGGCGGCGGGGGAATTCGTTTCGGTGCGCTCGCAGCGCGAGATGTTCGAGTACCAGATCGGACTGGAAGCGGACGAACTTGAGGAGTATCCGGAAGCGGAAGCCGAGGAACTCGCGCTGATCTACGCCGCCCGCGGTCTGCCGATCGAAGAGGCCCGCGCCTTCGCCAATACGCTCGTGCGCGATCCGAAACGCGCGCTGGACGTACTGGCGCGGGAAGAACTGGGTCTGAATCCGGACGATCTCGGATCGCCTTTCGGCGCCGCGACCTTTTCCTTCATTGCCTTCACGATCGGCGCGCTCGTGCCGCTGCTGCCGTTCTTCCTCGGCGCCACCCTGCCGAACGCCGCGTATTTCGGCGCAGGCGCCGCGGGGCTGGGACTGTTCGCCACCGGCGCTTCGCTCAGTCTGTTCACCGGACGAAACGCCTGGCTCGGTGGTTTGCGCATGCTGGCGATCGGCGGTGGCGCCGGCGCCGTCACGTTCGGCATCGGCTCGGTCATCGGCGGTCAGATCGGCTGAAGGCGGCGACGGGCATCATTGCGCCAACGCAATGCCCCGTTGCGGTCGCGCGGGTTTAAGGCGTCGCGCACGGCGCCCACACTGGTATCACCCCAAAACAAAGGTGACACCATGAAACTGTTCTACACGCCCGGCGTCTGCTCGCAGGCCCCGCACATCCTGCTCCACGAAGCCGGCCTGCCTTTCGAACTCGTCCTCGTCGACAAGGCCAAGAAAACCTACGACGGCGGCAAGGACTATCTCGCCATCAACCGCAACGGCTACGTGCCGGCGCTCGAGATCGAACCCGGCGTGGTGCTGACCGAAGGTCCTGCGATCATGCAGTACATCGCCGACCAGGCGCCCGATTCCGGTCTGGCACCCGCGAACGGCACGCTGGCGCGCTATCGCCTGCAGTCCTGGTTGAACTTCATCACCTCGGAAATCCACAAGGGTTTCAGCCCGCTGTTCAATCCGAAGTGGCCGGCGGAAGCCAAGCAGCTCGGAAAGGAACAACTCGCCAAGCGCCTGGAGACGGTCGAGATCGAATTGGGCAAGCACGAATTCCTGACCGGCAACGTGTTCACGGCGGCCGACGCCTATCTGTTCGTCGTCACCGGCTGGGCGGGCTTCGTCGGCCTGGACCTGACGCCGTTCCCGAACCTGCTCGCCTTCCGCCAGCGCGTCGCCAAACGCCCGGCCGTACAGGCGGCGTTGGCGGCCGAAGGCCTGGCCAAGCACGCGGCCTGAGCTCGCACCCGCTTGAAGGCCGTCGCCGGTCGCCCGGCGGCGGCTCCCCTCGCCCGCCGCGCGGGTTGACCTCATGGATTGAGCCGCCCCAGGCAATACCGTACAATTTCAGTACGGATTTATCGCAGGACGGCCCAGCCCATGCTGCGCGTCACCAAACTCACCGATTACGCCACGGTCGTGCTGACCGCCCTGGCCGATTCGCCCGACCGCGTGCTGAGCGCGGCCGAGCTGGCCGAACGCGCGCATCTGGAATTGCCGACCGTCAGCAAGGTGCTCAAGCCGCTGGCGCATGCCGGCCTGGTGGAGAGTTTCCGCGGCAGCAATGGCGGCTATCGCCTGGCGCGGACGGCCGCCGACATCAGCCTGATCGAAATCGTCGAAGCGATGGAAGGCCGGCTCGGCATGACCGAGTGCTCGGGTCAGCACAGCCAGTGCGAACATGAATCGCATTGCGGCGTACGCGGCCATTGGCGCCACATCAACGACGTCGTCGCCGACGCCTTGCGCGGCGTCAGCCTGGCGCAGATGTTCGCGCCGACGCCAGCGAAACCGCGCGGCCGCCGCATTCCGCTCAGTCTCGCGACGGAGGCCGGCCATGCAGACTGAAAACCTCGAGATCGAACGCGCGCTAGAGCGCAAGTACAGCGCCGGGTTCGTCACCGACATCGAGACCGACACGCTCCCGCCAGGCCTGAACGAAGACGTGGTGCGTTTCATCTCGGCCAAGAAGAACGAGCCGGAGTGGCTGACCGAGTGGCGGCTGAAGGCCTATCGCCACTGGCTGACGATGCCGATGCCGAACTGGGCCAAGCTGAAGATCGACCCGATCGATTTCCAGGCCATCAGCTACTACGCCGCGCCTAAAGCCAAGTACGCCTCGCTCGACGAAGTGCCGAAGGAGCTGCTCGACACCTACGAAAAACTCGGCGTGCCGCTGCACGAACGCGCCCGCCTGGCCGGCGTCGCGGTCGATGCCGTGTTCGACTCGGTGTCGGTCGGCACCACGTTCAAGAAGGAACTCGCCGAGAAAGGCGTGATCTTCTGCTCCCTGTCGGAAGCCGTGCATGAACATCCGGACCTGGTGCGCCGGTATCTCGGCAGCGTGGTGCCGGTCGGTGACAATTATTTCGCGGCGCTCAACTCCGCCGTGTTCTCCGACGGCAGCTTCGTCTTC
>CAYWHO010000246.1:0-3477 GCA_964458195.1 uncultured Arenimonas sp. | reverse complement strand
CGACAGGCTCGGGGGCCTCCAGCTTGCCCATCCCCCCGCGCTTGGGCAAGAGCGAGGCTCAGTCGTTGGACACGCCATGCGGCACATGGCCGGTCGCCACGTGCCGGCGTGCGTTCTCGACGTTGTGGCTGGAATCGTCGAAGAAGATGTCGGCTCCGAAGGCTTCCAGGAACGGGCCCTTGTCGCGGCCGCCCAGGAACAGGGCTTCGTCGATGCGCACGCCCCAATCGCGAAGCGTCAGGATGACGCGCTTGTGCGCCGGTGCGGATCGCGCCGTGACGAGGGCCGTGCGGATCGGCGAGTCCTCCGTCGGGAAGGCTTGCTGCAGGTCGTGCAGCGCGGCCAGGAATCCGCGGAACGGCCCGCCCGATAAAGGCTCGTGCGCGCGCCGCGACTCGTGCGCATGGAAAGCGGCCAACCCGTCCTGTTGCGAAACGCGTTCGGACTCGTCGCTGAAAATGACGGCGTCGCCGTCGAAGGCGATGCGCAGTTGGTCGTGCACCTTCTCGGGCGCCTTGGACGGCAGGATGGTCGCGGCGGCCACGCCCTGCCGGAGCGCATTGCGCACCGATTCCGGATTGGCGGAGAGGAACAGCTGGGCGCCGAAGGGCTGGATGTAGGGCGTCGTGGGCGCGCCGCTGGTGAACACGGCACGGGCGATGCCCAGGCCGTAGTGTTCGATGGCATTGAAGATGCGCAGGCCGGTATCGGAGGAATTGCGCGACAGCAGGATCACTTCGACCCGCGGATGATCGGGCGGCGCGCCCTGGTTCAGGGCCAGCAGCTTGCGCACCAGCGGGAAAGCGATGCCCGGGGAAAGCATCTCGTTCTCGCGGCGACGCTGGAAGTCGGCATAAGCGTCCACGCCCTGCTTCTGGTAGAGATCGTGCCCCTCTTCCAGATCGAACAGGGCGCGCGCGGTGATGGCCACCACCAACCGGCCGCCGGCATGGATGGGCGCGGCGGTACCGAGTGCGTTTCCGGAAGGGTTGGAGTTCTGGTTCATGCGCCCATTCTGCGCCGGCCCGTCTCGCGCGATGCGACGATCAGGTGACGAACTGCTCGTTGAGGATGCGTTCCTCGAGATTGTGCTCGGGATCGAACAGCAGGGTCACGGTGCGATCGCGCGATTCGCGCACGCGGACCTCGACCACGTTGCGTACCTCGTGCGAATCGGCGGTGGCGCTGACCGGCCGCTTGTACGGATCGATCACTTCCAGGCGCACTTCCGTGTCCGATCGCAGTATGGCGCCGCGCCAGCGCCGCGGCCGGAACGCGGCGATCGGCGTCAGCGCGATGACGGCCGCGCCGAGCGGCAGGATCGGGCCGTGCGCGGAAAAATTGTAGGCCGTGCTGCCGGCCGGCGTCGCCACCAGCACACCGTCGCAGACAAGCTCGTCCAGGCGCGGCTGGCCGTTCAGGTGCACGCGCAGCTGCGCGGTCTGTCGTGTCTGCCGCAACAAGGAAACTTCGTTGTAGGCGAGGAAACTGCTGCTGGCGCCGGCCTCGGTGACGGCGGTCATTTCCAGCGGCCGCAACACCGCCGGTTGCGCGGCGCGCAGCCGCTGCGACAACTCGTCGGGACGGTAATGGTTCATCAGGAAACCGACCGTGCCGAGCTTCATGCCGTAAACCGGAATTCCCTGCGCGCCGTGCCGGTGCAGGGTCTGCAACATGAAGCCGTCGCCGCCCAGGGCGCAGATCACGTCCGCCGCTTCCGGCGGATGCTGCGCGTGCCGGGCCGTCAGATAAGCGAGCGCCGCCTGCGCTTCCGGCGCAGGGCTGGCGAGAAAGGCGATGCGCGGCTGTTCCGGCAGGGGCATGCGTCACGTCTCCTATTCGCCCATGAGCATAGCCGATGCCCCCGCCCGCGCGGGGATCGGCATGCCGGCCCGGGGATCGCCGCGATCAGCCCGCGCGTGCGCCCGCCGAAGCGATCTGGGCCAGGCGCCTGACGGCGACCGACAGGGTCGCGAAATCCATGCTGCGCAGGTTGCGCATGTCGGCGAACATGCTCAGCGTGTACTTCAATGCCGCGTCGTCGCGGGCCAGCCACTGGCCCACCAGCGCGCCGGGAGCGGTGCCCGGCGCAGCCGAGGCCAGCACGATGCCGACCAGCGAACGTTGCTGCGCCTGCAACTCGTCGCGCAGTACGCCACGCGCCTGCGCATGCCAGCGACCATCCACCGGAAGCTTTTCGACGTTGTCCATCAGCCACTTGCTGTGCAGGGCGTCGGACAACGCGAAATAGACCTGGCCGACATCGGCGACGGCCAAGCGTCGTTCGATGGCGACCTCGACGATGTCCAGGCCATAGGTCAGGTAAGGCAGGCAGGCGAGTGAACGCGCGAGTTCGTTCGGGAAGCCGAGGCCCGTCCAGTGATCGACATCGGCCTGCATGGCGGCCTGGCTTTCGCCCGGCAGGATGCGCGGCAAGGCCGCGCGCAACTGCCGCATCGACTCGCCATAACGCTCCACCATCGCGGCGATGTTGAGGTTCTGGCCCGGACGGTTGAGCAGCCAGCGCGTCATGTTGCGCTGCAGATGCCACAGGTCGGTCAGGGCCTCGATCTGCGCGGCCTCCGGCACCTTCAGGTCGTGCGCGTCGATGGCGGCCCAGAGGTCGCGGGCATCGAGAACCTCGCGGGTGATGCTGTAAGCCTTGGCGATCTGCGACGGCGTTTCGCCGGTGTCCTCCTGCATGCGAAGCACGAAGGTCGAACCCATGCGGTTGACCATGGAGTTGGTCACTGCGGTAGCGATGATCTCGCGGCGCAGGCGATGGTTTTCCATGTCGGCGGCGTAGCGTTCCTGCAACGCCTTCGGGAAGTAGCGCACCAGTTCCTTCGACAGGTACGGATCTTCCGGCACGTCGGAGTCGAGCAGCTCGTTGAAGATGACGATCTTGTCGTAGGACAGCAGCACCGCCAGCTCCGGGCGCGTCAGGCCCTGGCCGCGCGATTTGCGGTCCGCGAGCTCGCTGTCGCTGGGCAGGAATTCGATGGCCCGATCGAGCAGGCCTTGCGATTCCAGGGTGCGGATGAAATGACCGAACGAGCCCAGGCGCGAGGCGCTCATCGCCTCCATCAGGCTGATGGCCTGGTTCTGCCGGTAGTTGTCGTTCAGCACCAGCTCGCCGACCTCGTCGGTCATGCTGGCCAGCAGCTTGTTGCGCTCTTGCATCGCCAGATCGCCGCGCTGCACGACGGCGCCGAGCAGTATCTTGATGTTGACTTCGTGATCCGACGTATCGACGCCGGCGGAATTGTCGATGAAGTCGGTGTTGAGCAGCACGCCGGCCTGCGCCGCTTCGATACGGCCGCGCTGGGTCATGCCGAGGTTGCCGCCCTCGCCCACCATCTTGCAGCGCAGTTCGTTGCCGTTGACGCGCAACGCATTATTGGCGCGATCGCCGCAGTCGGCATGCGTTTCGGCGCTCGACTTCACGTAGGTACCGATGCCGCCGTTCCACAGCAG
>CAYWHO010000245.1:1220-3479 GCA_964458195.1 uncultured Arenimonas sp. | reverse complement strand
CTCGATGTGACGTAACAGCGCGAGGCAGTCCTAGAACGCGCAGTTCATGCCCTGGCCGTGGAAGGGAACAATCGCGTGCGCCGCATCGCCGAGCAGCACGGCGCGTCCGTCGAGATGCCAGGCATCCAGGTACAGAGTGCCGAGGCCGCTGGTCGGGTTGTTCGACCAGTCGGCATCGAACTCCGGAATCAGCGGCAGGGCGTCGGGAAAATCGCGCGAGAAGAAGGCGTGCGCCGCCGCGAGGTCGGGCAGGGTGGCGAAGCTGGGCGCCTCGCCCTCGTAGGGCAGGAACAGCGTCACCGTGAAGGTTTTTTCGGTGTTCGGCAGCGCGATGCACATGTAACCGCCGCGCGGCCAGATATGCAACGCGTTCGGTTCGATGCGGAAGCCGCCGTCGGCGGCCGGTGGAATCTCGAGCTCCTTGTAGCCATGGCCCAGCGGTTCGAAACGCTCGTTGATCGCGACGACCTCGTGCATCGCATGACGAAGCCTCGAGCCCGCGCCGTCGGCGCCGAGCAGAACGGTAAAGGCATGTTCCTCGCGCCGCTGTCCGGCATCGTCCACGACGCTGAAGCGCCGCGCGGCGAAATCCACCGACTCCAGGCGCGCATCGAAACGCAGGCGCGCACCGGCGGCTTCGGCGGCATCGAGCAGGGCGATATTCAAACGTCCGCGATGCACGGACCAGATGACTTCCGAATCGTCCTTGCCGTAACGCAATAGTTGGGTAGGCCCGTCCAGCGGATGCACCATGCGTCCGCGCATCATCACCGCCTGCGTCATCACCTCTTCGGTCAGGCCGGCCTGACGCAGGCCGTGCAGGCCGCGTTCGGCCAGCGCCAGGTTGATCGAGCGTCCGCCTTCGTAGCCTTTGCGACGGGGGTCGCCGCGCTTCTCGAACACCTCGACGTTCCAGCCGCGCTGCGCCAGCAGGGTGGCGAGCAGGGCACCGGCCAGGCCGGCGCCGATCACGGTGATTTTTTGCGAACCAGCCTGCATTCGAGGTCCTTGCGTCGGGTCGGGGAGATCAGTGCAGCGAAACGCCGGTACCGGCTTCCGCCGGCGGCGAACTGGAGGGCGAATAGGCGACGCTGCGGTTGCGCCCGCCGCGCTTGGCGTCGTACAGCGCCTGGTCGGCCTGGTCGAGCGCGACGGACAATCCGCCCTGTCCCGCATGCCAGCGACCGACGCCGATGCTGACCGTCACCTGCACGCCCTGGAAATCGCACGCGGCGATGTGCGCGCGCAGGCGTTCGCCCAGCGCGGGGCCGACATCGTCGCCGGCGTCGACCAGCATCACGGCGAATTCCTCGCCGCCATAGCGGAACAAGGGCGTGCCGGGATCGAGCAGACGACCGAGTTCCGCCGCCACCTGGGTGATGATGCGGTCGCCGACCAGGTGGCCGTGCTGGTCGTTGATCGACTTGAAGTGGTCGATGTCGATCAGCAGGAAGCTGCAGCTGCGCGCCGTGCTGCGCGGGTTGGCCAGGGTTTCCAGCGCCTCGTTGAAGGTGCGCCGGTTCAGGCAGTTGCTCAGGGCGTCGTGGTCCGAGTGGTAGCGCAGCATCGAGGCCGCGCGCTCCTGCAGCAGCGCGTAGGTGTACATGAAACACACCAGCAGGCCGTAGCCGCTGGCGAAGCGCACGACTTCGATGCCCGGCAGCAGCAGGGCGGTCACGGCCGAGGCATAGATACCGAAAGCGATCATTCCGGCCAGGGCCGGGCCCGAGCGCGTCAGGAAGATCAGCACGGGCGGGAAGATGTAGGCCCAGTGCTGCATGTTGCGGCCGTGGTAGAGGCCGAACGCCATCACCGCGACCAGCAGTAGCGTGATGGACAGGAAGAACAAAGTGCCGCCCTGCGTTTTCGGCAGGATGAGCAGGCCGAGGATGCAGACGACGGCGATGCCCAGCACCACCCAGGCCAGCAGGGCCGTGTCGGCAAGGCCCATGCGGGTATTGAGGCTGCCGAGCACGATCATCAACACGGCAATCAGCACCGACAGCACCAGCGCGACCCGCCAGCGCAGGACATCGCGCAGCTGGCTGAAGGAATCGCGCCGGAGATCGAGCACGCTCAGGGCTCCGGCGATCTGCCCGCGGCCCAGGCCTCGACCGCCAGCACGAACAGGCGCACGTCCTCGAAACGGTTGTACAGCGGCGTCGGCGAAATGCGGATCACGTCGGGTTCGCGCCAGTCGCCGACGATGCCCCGGGCCATCAAGTGCTCGAACAGGGCGCGACCGCGCTCGCGGCCGCC
>CAYWHO010000245.1:0-1120 GCA_964458195.1 uncultured Arenimonas sp. | reverse complement strand
CCCCACCAACCGGCGAAACGCGGCCGGTCGCTGCGCGCATGGCGTTCGTGCACGAAGGCGCCGGCGATCGCGCCGGGTCCGGAGTTGAGGTATTTGTAGCTGCACCAGACGGCGAAATCGACGCCGCTGTCGTGCAGTTGCAGCGGAAGATTACCGACGCCGTGCGCGAGGTCGAAGCCGATCATGCAGCCTTGCGCGTGCGCCCGGTCGACGAGCCCCTTCAGGTCGAAAGCCTGGCCGGTGCGGTATTGCACGCCGGGCCACAGGACCAGGGCGATGCGATGGCCGTGTTCGGTCAACGCGCGTTCGATCGCTGCGTCGGAGATCGTTCCGTCGGCTTCGTCGCCTTCGATCTCGATCAGGTCGGTGGTCGGGTCGAAACCATGGAAACGGATCTGCGATTCCACCGCGTAGCGATCGGACGGGAAGGCCCCGGCCTCGATCAGGATGGCGGGTCGTTCGGGCGTCGGCCGGTAGAAGCTGACCATCAGCAGATGCAGGTTCGCCGAGAGCGAATTCATCGCCACCACTTCCGACGGCAATGCGCCGACGCACTCGGCCAGCGAATCGCGCACGAAGGCGTGGTAGGGCATCCAGGGGTAGCGCCCCTGGAAGTGCCCCTCGACGCCGTGCTCGGCCCAGTTGTCGAGCTCTTCCATCAGCGCCGGGCGCGTGGCTTTCGGCTGCAGGCCGAGCGAATTGCCGCAGAAATACAGTTGCTCGCGTCCTTCGTGCTTCGGAATCAGGAACTCGTCGCGGAAAGCGCGCAGCGGATCGGCGGCGTCGCGAGCCTGGGCGTAGTCGGCGGAGAACAGGTCGGTCATGTCGGGATGCGGGAAGGGGTCGAGTGAGGCGCGGACTCAGGCGAAGCGCGACAGCGGCAGGCCCAGCCATTCCAGCGCCGTGCCGTGGTAGATGAGCTCCTGTTCGGCCTGCGTGAGGCCCATGGCCGCGATGCCGGCGCCGGGTTCCTGTTCGCCCAGTGGGAACGGGTAGTCCGTGCCCAGCATCGTGCGGCTGACGCCGACCGTATCGATGAGGTAGCGCAGGGCGCGCGGATCGGCGACCCAGGAATCGAAATACATGCGCGGCAGGTATTCGCGCGGGTTGCGATGGTTGT
>CAYWHO010000244.1:0-3496 GCA_964458195.1 uncultured Arenimonas sp. | reverse complement strand
ACGCCGGCTTCGATCTTGTCCAGGTCGCCGACGATCACCCAGGTGAGGGCTTGCGGTTTCAGCGCGGCGGCGGCGGCTTGCACATCGTCCGGGCGCATGGCCTGGATGCGGGCCTGGCGTTGGTTGACGTAGTCGTCGGGGCGGCGATAGCGGAGGTTGTCGCTGATCGTGGTCAGCACCGCGTCGGCCGTTTCGTACATGCCGGGAAGATTGCCGCGTTCGCTGGACTGGATCAGATCGAGTTCGCTGCGCGTGACGGCTGCCTTGCCGGAGGCCAGTCCTGAGATTTCGCGCTGCAGCTCCACCATCGCTTCCGCGGTCTTGTCGGTTTGCACCGCCGTCGTCGCCAGCCAGGGCCGCTGGCCGAGCACGTTGACGGTGAAGGTGACGGCGCCGTAGGTCCACTGCTTGCCTTCGCGCAGATTCATGTTCAGGCGCGTGCCGAAGGCCATGCGCGATCCATCGTCGATGGCGCCGCCCAGCACGGTATTGGCGACATCGAATTCCACTGCATCCGCGGCCGTGGCCGGGCCGACCAACTGCCCGATCGCGATGTTCGACTGGACGGCGCCGGGTTGGTGGATCAGGAACACGCGGGGTTTGTCCGGCAGCGCGACCGGCGGAATCGCGATCTGCGTCGGCTCGGCGGCGGGCGCCGACCAATCGCCGAAATGTTTTTCCAGCAGCGGCAGGATCTCGCGCAGCGTGGTGTCGCCCACGATCGCCAGCGTGGCCGTATCGGGCCGGATGAACTGCGCATGCCATCGCACCAGGTCGGCGCGCTGGAGCGCGTGGACCTCTTCGGTTTCGCCCGTGCCGCTGAAGGGGATGCCGTAGGGGTGCGGTTTGCCGTACAGCAGGGGCAACATGATGCGATAGGACAAACGCATCGGATCGGCTTTCGCCTGCCCGATCTCCGCCAGGCGCATCGAGCGGGCGCGCTCCATATCGCCTTCGTCGAAACGCGGGCGACGAATCACTTCGGCGTACAGCGCCAACGAGTCGTCGAGCTTGTCGGCGAGCGCCGACAAGGAAACGCTGGCGGCGTCGGGGTTGGCGTCGAGATGGGTGTTGACGGCCAACTCCGCACCCAGCCGCTCCTGCCGTGCGGCCAGCGCCAGCGCATCGCTGTTGTGGGTGCCGTCGTCGAGCATGGCCATGGCCAGACTGGCGGCCCCGCGCTTGCCGCCGTGATCGGACGCAAAGCCTCCCGGAAACTCCATCTTCATCTGCACGAGCGGCACTTCATGGCGTTCGGCGAGCACCACCTGCAGGCCGTTGGCCAGGCGCGCGCGCTGGAGGTGCGGCCACTGCAGTGTCGGAAATGCTTCGGGCACGGGTGGCTGGCTTCGATCGACATCGGAAGCCACGACCCTGTACTTCGGGTCCACCGGCGGCGCGGCGGGCACGGGCCCCTTCGGGCGGGTTTCTTCCGGCAAAGAGGAAGCGGGCGTATCGCCAGGCTGCACCCGCAGCGTATGCGAACCCACGCCCAGCCAACGCCGCCCCGCTGCCTGCACCGTGGCCGGCGTGGCCTGTTGCAGTTGGGCGAGTTCGTCCCGATAACAATCGGGTCGATTCGTGAACATGGCGCAGGTGGCAAGCACCTCGGCCTTGCCACCGCCGCCCACCACTCCGGGCCCGACACGTTCGATGCTGCGAACGAACTGGGCGCGCAACGCGGTGCGGGCCTGTTCAAGTTCCATCAGGTTGGGGCCCTCGTCCACAAGCCGGCGCAGCTCCCGCGCGACGATGGCTTCGACGCGTTCGGGCGCCACGCCGGGCTTGACGTCGAGCACGATGACGAAGGGGCTGCTCAGTTCGCGCGGCCACACGCTAGCCTGGACCCCGTCCACCAGATTCTCTTCGTGCATCAGTCGCTTTTTAAGGCGCGAGGAGGCGCTGTTGCCGAGAATCTGCCCGAGCAATTGCAGTTGCGCGTTATCGGCATGGCCGAACTCGGGCGTTGCCCAGGCGCGATAGATGCGGGTCTGCGGCACGCGATCGGAAACGGTTTCGCGCGTATCGCGGGTGCGAACCGGAATATCGGTCGGCAGATCCGGCACGGTCGCGCTGGCGGGAATGTCGCCGAAATAGCGCAGGGCCTTGGCCTTGGCGGTTTCGGCATCGATGTCGCCGGCGAACACCAGCACCGCATTGTTCGGCCCATACCATTGGCTGAACCAGGTTTTGACATCGTCCAGCGTGGCGGCATCGAGATCGGCCATCGAACCCACCACCGGCCAGTGGTAGGGATGCTCCGCCGGATAGAGCGCCTCGAATACCCGGGTGAAGATGCGACGACCGTAGGCGCGATTATCGCTCAGGCGTTTTTCGTTCTTGACGACGCCGCGTTGTTCGTCGAGGGCCTTCTGGTCGATGGCGCCCAGCAGATGGCCCATGCGGTCCGACTCCATGAACAGGGTGTAGTCGAGTGCGCTGGTCGGTACGGTCTGGAAATAATTGGTGCGGTCCACGCTGGTGGTTCCGTTGCGCGCGGTCGCGCCGACGGCATCGAGCGCCGTGAAGTATTCGCCCTTGCGGTGTTCGGAGTTCTGGAACATCAGGTGTTCGAACAGATGCGCCAGGCCGGTGCGGCCCGGCGTTTCGTTCTTGCTGCCGACGCGATACCACAGGTCGGTGGCGACGATCGGTGCCTTGCGATCGGTATGCACGATCACGCGCAGGCCGTTCGGCAGCTCGAACTGTTCGTAGGGGATCGGCACCGACGGCGACGGGGCCGCGTCGTTGGCCTGGACTGCGCCCGGGGGTATCGCCAAAGCCGAAGCCAGCAGGAGGGACAAGCAACGCGGAGAACCGATGCGCATGAACCACCCCCTTCTCAGGAATGAGGCCTGAGCGGGATCATAAAGCGAACCGACGGGCAATTCCCGGCGCCGCGCCTTGGCTGGCTCTCAGCCTTCCCCGCCCCGCGCGCAGGCAAGAGGACAGGGGGAATCAGGCAGCACGGACAGGATCACGGCAGCTTCAGGCCGCCACGTCCACATACTCCACCTGACTGGACGGCAGCGGGATCGGGTCGCCGTCCTCACGCATGCCCGCCAGATGCATTTCGATGGCTTCGCGGATGTTCTGCTCGACTTCCTGGACGGTGGCGCCGGTGGCGATGCAGCCGGGCAGATCGGGCACGTAAGCGGAATAATTGGCTCCCGCGTCTTCAATGACGATCGCGTAGCGCATACATCACCTCTTCAATCCGGCTTGCCTGAGGATATTCTGGAACGTGCCCAGTGCCAAATCTTCCCCCAGCTTGCCTGCCACTGTCACGCGCCCCGGTTTCGTGGGGTGCTTGAGTTGGCGATGGCTGCCGCGCTGGCCGATCTGGCGCCAGCCATCGTCATGCAGCAGGGAAAGTACGTCTCGAACTTTGGGCGGCATGGCACGACTCGTCGCAGTAGGACGAATCGTGTTGTCGGCGGCGCAGGCGGACTATCGGGATGTATCGCGTGAAGATGTAGGACAGCCCCTCACCCCA
>CAYWHO010000243.1:1024-3506 GCA_964458195.1 uncultured Arenimonas sp. | reverse complement strand
CGGCGCCACTTCCTTGGCGATGCCGAAATCGAGCAGCTTGCTCTCGCCTTCCGGCGTCACCAGCACATTGGCCGGCTTGATGTCGCGATGCACGATCAGGGCGCGATGCGCATGCTCGACCGCGGCGCATATCTGCAGGAACAGGCGCAGCACGCGTTCGATCGGCAGGCCGTCGGCGAAGCTGTCGAGCGGCACGCCATCGACGAATTCCATGACCAGGTAGGGCCGTCCGTCGTCGGTTTCGCCGCCATCGAGCAGGCGCGCGATATGCGGATGCTCCAGTCGCGCCAGCGCCTGGCGCTCGCGGCGGAACCATTCGATCGCTTCGCGGTTGCCGAGCGTACCGCCGACGAACTTGATCGCGACCATCTTGGAGTAGGCCTCGTCGGCGCGTTCGGCCAACCAGACTTCGCCCATGCCGCCGCGTCCGATCGGGCGCAGCAGGCGGTAGGGACCGACGCGCTGGTCCTGGCTCTCGCGCAGGGGCGAGCGCGGGCCGGTGGTGGCCACCGACGAAAGCACCTGGGTCGCGACGGCGGCTTCGCCGGACAGCAGTCGCCGCAGCGTGGTGGCTTCGGCTGGCGAACGCAGCGTCAGTTCCTGCAGCCAGCGCTCGCGCGCCTCGCCGTCCAAGGTACGCGCCTGCTGCAGCAAGGCCTCGATTTCCGCCGCACCCGGTTCATCCGCCATCGCTTCCCTCCCCTGCACGAGCCGGCGACGCGGACCGAGCGAACGGGCGCATCAGACCGGGCTCACCAGACCGGACGCACGCAAGCGTTGTATCTCGTCGCGAAGCTTGGCCGCTTCCTCGAATTCCAGGTTCTGCGCGTGCTTGAACATCTGGTTCTCCAGCTGCGCCAGCTTCTTCGCCAGTTGGACCGGATCGAAAATCGCATAGTCCGCCGCCGTTTCGGCCACTTGCCGCTTGCCGCCCCTGGTCCGCCCTTCGTCGCCCTCGGAACGCGCGCCCTCGAGCACGTCGGTGACGGCCTTGACGATGGACTGCGGCACGATGCCGTGTTCGGCGTTGTATTCGAGCTGGCGATTGCGGCGACGATCGGTCTCGTCCATCGCCCGCTTCATCGAATCGGTGATGCGGTCCGCGTACAGGATCGCCTTGCCGCGCACGTTGCGGGCGGCGCGGCCGATCGTCTGGATCAGGGAGCCGGTCGAACGCAGGAAACCTTCCTTGTCGGCGTCGAGGATCGCCACCAGCGAAACCTCGGGCATGTCCAGGCCTTCCCGCAGCAGGTTGATGCCGACCAGCACGTCGAACACGCCCAGGCGCAGGTCGCGGATGATCTCGACGCGCTCCACCGTCTCGACGTCGGAGTGCAGGTAGCGGACCTTGACGCCGTGCTCGCCGAGATAATCGGTCAGGTTCTCGGCCATCTTTTTCGTCAGCGTCGTCACCAGCACGCGATCGCCGAGCTTCACGCGCTCGTGGATCTCCGACAGCAGATCGTCCACCTGCGTGCCCACCGGACGCACTTCCACCTGCGGATCCACCAGGCCGGTCGGTCGCACGACCAGCTCCACCACCTGCTCGCCCGAGTGTTCGAGTTCGTACTTGCCCGGCGTGGCCGAGACGAAGATAGCGCGCGGCGACCTGCGCTCCCATTCCTCGAACTTCAGCGGCCGGTTGTCGAGGGCCGACGGCAGGCGGAAACCGAATTCGACCAGGGTTTCCTTGCGCGAGCGATCGCCCTTGTACATGGCGCCGAGCTGCGGAACGGTCACGTGCGACTCGTCCACCACCAGCAGCGCATCCGGCGGCAGGTAGTCGTACAGGCAAGGCGGCGGCTCGCCCGGCATGCGGCCGGTGAGATGTCGCGAATAATTCTCGATGCCGGTGCAGAACCCGACCTCGGCCATCATCTCGATATCGAACTGCGTGCGCTGCTGCAGGCGCTGCGCCTCGACCAGCTTGTTTTCGCGGTAGAAGTACTCCAACCGCTCCTTCAGCTCGGGCTTGATGGTGTCGATCGCATCCAGCACCGTGCGCCGCGTAGTCACGTAATGCGACTTCGGGTACAGGGTGTAGCGCTGCAGTTTGCGGAAGACCTCGCCGGTGAGCGGATCGAACAGCGACAGGTTCTCGATCTCGCCGTCGAACAGTTCGACGCGCAGGGCCTCCGAATCGCTCTCGGCCGGATGGATGTCCACCACTTCGCCGCGCACCCGATAGGTGGCGCGCCGCAGCTCCAGGTCGTTGCGCGTGTACTGCATCTCGGTCAGGCGCCGGATCAGCTCGCGCTGGTCGATGCGATCGCCGCGCACCAGGTGCAGCACCATGCGGAAGTATTCGTTCGGGTCGCCCAGGCCGTAGATGGACGACACCGTGGCGACGATCAGCGCGTCGCGGCGCTCGAGCAAGGCCTTGGTCGCCGACAGGCGCATCTGTTCGATGTGCTCGTTGATCGACGAGTCCTTCTCGATGAAGGTGTCGCTTGCGGGCACGTAGGCTTCCGGCTGGTAGTAG
>CAYWHO010000243.1:0-1014 GCA_964458195.1 uncultured Arenimonas sp. | reverse complement strand
GGACCATTACGATGCCGTGTGGGACCGCGCGGTGCTGGGTAGTAGTCGTAGTAGCTGACGAAGTACTCGACCGCGTTGTGCGGGAAGAACTGCTTGAACTCGCCGTACAGCTGCGCCGCCAGCGTCTTGTTCGGCGCCAGCACCAGGGTCGGCTTCTGCACCGCCTGCACGACGTTGGCGATGGTGAAGGTCTTGCCTGAGCCGGTGACGCCGAGCAGGGTCTGGTGCGCCAGGCCGCCCTGGAAACCGGCGATCAGCCGTTCGATCGCCTGCGGCTGGTCGCCGGCGGGCTGGAACGGCGAAACGAGTTCGAAGCGATCGGACATGCGGCGGATCCGGGGGCGATTGCCCAGTATAGCCGGGCCGCACGCCCCATCCTGAAGCGTCCTACACCGCGACGAAGTGGATTCCGACAACGCGCCGGGGCGATCGTCCGACGGCAACAGCGAGCCTGCGCGGGCATCCTGCCCTTCCTGCCGCAGGAGCGACCCCCATGCGCCGAACCGCCGGTTTCACCCTTGTCGAACTGCTGGTCGTCGTCGCCGTCGTCGGACTGCTGATGGCCGCCGCGACCTCGGTCTATCGCCACGCCGTGGGCGCGGGCCATGCCGCCGCCGTGCAGAGCTCGCTCGCCGAAGCGGTGAACCTGGCTTTCGTGCAATCCAGCCTGCGCGGCCAGTACGTAGTGCTCTGCGCCAGTACGGATGGGCGCGCCTGCGACGGCGGCACCAACTGGACAAAGGGCTGGATCGCCTTCGTCGATGCCGACCACGATCGCGAGCGCAACGGCGACGAGCGCATCCTGCGCGCTTACCGCGCGCTGGAACACGGCCTCCGTCTGCGCAGCAGCACCGGCCGCACGCGCATCGTCTTCCAGCCTTTCGGCGGCGTGAACGCCGGCACCAATGTGACCTTCACGCTCTGCGACGATCGCGGCGCCGGAAAAGCCAGCACGCTGGTACTGGCGAACAGCGGGCGCATGCGCACGGCCGCTGCGACGCCCTCGCAAGCCGC
>CAYWHO010000242.1:0-3522 GCA_964458195.1 uncultured Arenimonas sp. | reverse complement strand
GACGGGCTTCCAGGCCCCGCGTTCGTTCCGCTTCATGGTGCAGTACGACTGGTAAGACGGTCGCAGCGATATCGATCCGCCGGGGCCAAGCATCCCGGCGGATCGCGAAACCCGGCTCCCCGCCGACGGTACTAGCCAGCCGTCGGCGGGGTTTTTTTCATTCGGAAACCATACAGTCGGCGCTTGTTGGCAAGCGCCGGCGATTTGGCTAAGTTGCGGCATGGAACAGATCCCGCCGCGCCCGACCGCCTGGACCCGTCGTGCCTTTCTGATCGCCGCGGGACTGGTCGGCGTTTCGGCCGCTGCCTGGTTCAGGTCGCGGCGTACGGATGCGGCCACCGACGCGATCGCGCCGAGTCCGGGCCCGGTGCCGATGACGAAGGCGGCGAGCGGTCAGGTTCCGGTGTTCTACACGCCCGCCTATGTCGGTGCCGCGCACGCTTTCGAAACCACGCGCAAGGCGCGCTGGGTCGCCGAGTCGTTGCGACAGGCCCCGATCGCGGGCCTGCATTTGAACGGTCACGCGTCGCTGGATGCAACGGACGTGTTGCGCGCGCATTCGCCGGAATACGTCGATGCCGTGCGTACGGGCGAGCCACGGCGGCTGGCCGAATCGCAGGGCTTCGCCTGGGACGCGGGATTGTGGCCGATGGTGCTGGCCTCCAACGGCGGCGTGCTCGCCGCGGCGCGCGCGGCGCGCGGGCAGGGCGTCGCCGGCGCCCTGGCCAGCGGCCTGCATCATGCGCGACGCGAGCATGGCGCCGGGTTCTGCACGTTCAACGGCCTGGCCATCGCCGCGCACACGCTGTTGGCCGAAGGCGTGCGTCGCATCCTGATCGTCGATCTGGACGCGCATTGCGGCGGCGGCACGCATTCGCTGATCGAAGGCGTTGCCGGTTTGCGCCAGCTCGACATCGCGGTGGATGCCTTCGACCATTACTCGCCCGCGGCCGGCAATACGCTGGACTTGCTCGATGCGGCGACGGACTACCTGCCGACCCTGCGCCGCCGGCTCGCCGCACTGGGCGAGACATCTTTCGATCTGTGCCTGTACAACGCCGGCATGGATCCGCACGAGGATTGTCCGGTCGGCGGCCTAGCCGGTATCGACGCGGCGCTTATCGCGCAGCGCGAACGCATCGTGTTCGACTGGTGCCGGCAGCGCCGTCTGCCCGTGGCCTTCGTCCTGGCGGGCGGCTATATCGGGCCCGGGCTGGGTGTGGATGGCCTGGTAGGCCTGCATCGGCTGACCCTGGAAGCCGCCGCCGGTCGGCCGCCCGACGCCTGAAGCTTGGCCTGTGCGGCCATCGGGGCGAGAATGACGCCCTGAATCTCCAGGCAACGACCCATGAATTCCCCGCAGACCGAGTTCCAGAAGGCGCTGGCCTTGCACCAGCGCGGACAGCTGGAACAGGCCGAACGCGCCTACACCACTCTTCTGGAAAAAGATCCCCGCAATTTCGACGTGCTGCACCTGCTCGGCATGGTGCACCAGCAGCGCGGCGACGCCGACAAGGCGGTCGACCGTCTCACCGAAGCGATGGCGATCAACGACGGCGTCGCGGAGGCGCACTGCAATCTCGCGCACGCCTTGCGCAAACTTCGTCGCTTCGACGAGGCACTGGACAGTTACGCGCGCGCGCTCGACATCAAGCCGGACTATTTCGAGGCCGGTTTCCACCGTGCCTGGCTGTTGCAGGACCTGCGGCGCCTGGAAGAGGCGCTGGCCGCCTACGACGGCTTGCTCGCCCTGAAGGCCGACGCCCCGCAGGTGCTGCACAACCGTGGACTGGTCCTGCACGATCTCGGGCGGCTGGACGAGGCCTTGCGCAGTTACGATCGCGTCCTGGTACTGAACGCCGCCAGCCAACCGTCCTGGCATAGCCGCGGCAACGTATTGCTGGAACTCGAGCGTTTCCAGGAGGCGCGCGCCAGTTACGATCGCGCCATCGAACTCAAGCCCGACGACGCCGAAGCGCTGAAGTCGCGCGGCATGCTGAAACTGTTGCTGGGCGATTTCGCCACCGGTTGGAGCGATTACGAGTACCGGCGCAAGCACAAGTCGGTGGTGGCCGCCGAACAGGCGAGCAACATTCCTTATTGGGAAGGGCAGGAGCCGCGCGGCCGCTCCATCCTGGTGTCCGATGCCAGCGGGCTCGGCGATACCATCCAGTTCAGTCGCTATCTCCCGTTGCTGGCGGCCATGGGCGCCAGCGTCACCTTCTTCGGTCCGCAGAAACTGATGCGCCTGCTGTCGCAGTTCGGGCCGCGCGTGCGCATGGTGTCGGAACTGCCGCCCGGGCAGCGATACGACTATCGCTGCAAGCTGTTGAGCCTGCCGCACCTGCTGGGAACCGATGCCGACAACATTCCCCAGTTGGTGCCTTACATCAAGGCCGAGCCCGAGCGCGTGGCGCATTGGCGCACCCGCATCGGCGGTCATGGCTTCCGCGTCGGCATCTGCTGGCGCGGTGCGCCGAACCGTTTGTTCGATCGCGGCCGCTCGCCGCCGCTGTCGGCGATGTTGCCGATAGCGCGCTTGCCCGGTGTGCGCCTGATCAGCCTGCAGAAAACCTTCGGGCTCGAACAGTTGCAGGATCTGCCGGCCGGCATGCAGGTCGAGACCCTGGGCGACGACTTCGACAACGGGCCCGATGCCTTCCTCGATACCGCCGCGGTGATGGAGTCGCTGGATCTCGTGCTGAGCATCGACACGTCGATCACGCATGTGGCCGGCGCGCTCGGCCGCCCGGTCTGGCTCGCATTGCAGCGCGTGCCCGAATGGCGCTGGCAACTCGAACGGCGCGACAGCCCCTGGTACCCGACCGTCCGCCTGTTCCGTCAGGCGAGTCTCGGCGACTGGGATAGCGTGTACACGGCGATGGCCGACGAATTGAAACCCTGGCTGGCGCGACGATTGGTCAACGAAGTGAAGCAGTTGAAGTAGCCCCGCCTTCTCGTGCCTGTCACGCGGCGAAACGCCGGCTGAACCGGCGGCCTTCGTTTCCGTTTTCGTTCAGCCGGCCCATGGACACTGGCCTCGCTGTCCAAAGCAACAGCTCAAGGAGATTCCAGTGAACAAGATCCGTTCGACCCTCTTTCTTGCTTCGGCCCTGTTGCTCGGCCTGGCTGCGACATCCGTTTCGGCCGCCGAAGACCTCAATTGCCGTCTCGACTACGAGCTCAAGGGCTGGTCGCTGGTGTACAAGCACACCACGGGCTACGGCACGGTGAGCTGCGACAACGGCCAGACGATGAAGGTGAAGCTGACGGCGAAAGCCGTGGGCCTGACCGCAGGCAAGTGGCATATCGACAACGGCAAAGGCCGCTTCACCGACGTGCACAGGATCGAGGACGTGCTCGGTCGGTATGCGCAGGCCAGCGCCAACGCCGGCGTGGTCAAGTCCGGCGAAGCGCAGGTGTTGAGCAAGGGTCCGGTGTCGCTGGCCCTGGCCGGCGGCGGCGAAGGCATCAACGTCGGCGTGGACATCGGCGCCTTCACCATCAAGCGCCGCTGAACCA
>CAYWHO010000241.1:0-3534 GCA_964458195.1 uncultured Arenimonas sp. | reverse complement strand
TTCGGCAGGGCGCGCGCCACCGGATGGCAAATATGCGCGGTATTGCGTTCGCCCCAACGACGTTGCGCCAGATCGCCTTTCGCGCCGAGATCGGCTACGACGTCGCGCGCCGCATCGAGGAAGAGCGCGTCCCAGCTTTCGTAACGACGCGGCAGCAAATGCGCCGGCCGTTGCGTGACCAGCTGCCAGGCCGTGCCCTCGATCTGCGGCAGGTCGGGCATCACGAAATCCTTGCCCAGGCTGACCATCGCCGGCGCCATCAAGCCTTCGCGAATGCGATTGACCACGGCCAGGCGCCAGGCCCGGGCGATGCGATAGCTCGCCGAATCCGGCGAAGCCCGACCCTGCCATTCGCGCGTGGCCGCTTCGATCTGCCGCCAGCTCGCATCCTTGCCTGCCTGCGACTGCGCCCGCAGCAGTTTCCACCAGCGCGTCATGAACACGGCGCGGTCGTCGAGCTGGATCGCCATCAAATCGCGCTCGGCGAAGCGTTGTTTCGCGAACAGGTCGTCGCGGATCTGCTTCGCGCGCGCGCCGTTGGCGTAACCGGCATCGCCGACGATCGCCAACGCTTCGCCGTCGACGACGCGGGCATTGGCCGTCCACAGCCGGTGATCGGCCGGATCGACGATGCGCGGATTCTGGTCGGCCGTTCGCCAGCCCTGCCAGTCGCAACTTTGCTCCGGTTCCGCCGGGGAACGCATGTCGCAGTCGGCGACACGCTTGGGCATCTGCGCGGTGAGGCGCCAGGCGATTCGGCCGGAACTGTCGGCGACCACCAGGTTCTGACCGGGGATGCCGATGCGACCTGCCTGCGCCAGCGCCTGGTCGACGTCGGCGGCGAGGGCAAGACCGGACAGGTCGAGGTTCAAGGCACCGGGCCGGTGCGCCACCCAGCTCAAGGCGAGGCTGCGGCGCGAATCGAGTTCCTGCGTGATCGGGCCCCAACGGGTTTCCCGCACCGGAAACTCGATCGCCGCCCGACCCTTGACGCGAATGCGCTCGATCTTCGTCTCGATCGCAGCCTCGCCCTCGGGCGTGCGATAACGCGTGTGCCCGGCATCGGTCCATTGCACTTCGTAGAAATCCAGCCAGTCGCCGTAGCTGTTGGTGAATCCCCAGGCGACATGGCGATTGCTGCCGACGATCACCGCAGGAATGCCGGGCAGGGTGAAGCCGGAAACGTCGACGCGGCCGCCCGGCGCTTTCGGATCGGCGTACAGCAGGCGTGCGCGAAACCAGAGGTTCGGCGCGCGCAGGCCCAGGTGCATGTCGTCGGCGACGATGGCGCGACCATCGGCGGTGAGCGTGCCGTCCACCGCGAAGTTGTTGCTGCCCGGCGCCGCCGGTTCCGACATGGCGTGTTCGGTCTCGACGCTGGGCATCGGCAACTTTCGCAGATCGACGACATCGGCGGCAGGCAGGGCGATGTTGCCGCGCGGTTCGCCCAGCATCGGTGCATCCCATTCGGTGCCGTCAGCGGCGATCAGCGCGTACAGGGCCGGGGGCAGGTTCTCGCGGATCTTCCACAGCGCGAGTTCGCGCGAATTCGACTCGTCCTGCAGGTCGAAGAACATCGCGAAGCCGGCGAGCGCAGTGTCTTCCGCGCGCCAGTCCACCGGCTCGCTGCGCAGCAGCAGGTAGGCCCAGGGGCGGCTGCGCAGCGCATGCAGGCCGGCATTGACGCCTTCCGTGTACGCCGCGAGCACCGGCATGCGTTCGCCGACGACCGCGGAGATGTTCTCGCGGGTGCGTTCGCGCAGCCGATGCACGCGGACGGACTTGTCGCGTTCGATCGCGATGGGGCCGAACAGCTCGGACAATTCGCCGGCGGCGGCGCGTCGCAACAGGTCCATTTCGAAGAAGCGTTCCTGGCCGTGCACATAGCCGAGGGCGCGCGCGGCATCGGTTTCGTTGGCGGCGCGCACGGTGACGACGCCGAGCGCATCTCGTTCGATGGTCACCGGAGCGCTGAGCCCGGGCAGGGACAGTTCGCCGTCGAGCTGGGCGAGGCTGCCGCGCAGCATCCACCAGGCGGCGAGGAAGGCCAGCAGCAGGGCGGCGAGCAGCAACAGGAAACCTCGGGCGAGCCAGCGCAAGGGTCGGGCCATGGGCAGTGTTCCGTTGGGGACGCTGAATGCTCGCATCGCCGGGGGGCTTGCGCCAGCCGTCCCGACCCCGCATAGTCGGGCCATGAGCTTCGTCGCCAACAACCGCAACTCGAATAACCGGAACGCCTTCTGGCGGGACGGCGACTAGGCGCGGACGAACTCCACCCCGAATCCCGAGGCCCGCACTGCGAAGTGCGGGCCTTTTTGTTTTTGTTATGCGCTTCCCTTCGCAACACCCCGGCCGTCCCTGGCCGGACTTTCAAAAAACTCCGTCCACCCTCCGTCAAGAGTCCCTGCCATGTGTTCCATCCTCGGTCTGTTCGATACCAGCCCCGGCGCCGACGTCACGCCGCTGCGTCCGCTGGCCCTTTCGCTTTCTGCGCGCCAACGCCATCGCGGGCCCGACTGGTCCGGCGTCTACAGCGAGCCGCGTTGCCTGCTCGTGCACGAGCGCCTGGCCATCGTCGATCCTGCCGGCGGCGCGCAGCCGCTGCTTTCCGGCGACGGGCGTCTCGCCCTGGCCGTGAACGGCGAGATCTACAACCACCGCGAACTCGAGCGCGCGCTCACGACGCCGTACGCATTCCAGACCGGCTCCGACTGCGAGGTCATCAACGCGCTGTATCTCGAACAGGGCGCCGCCGGCGTCGCCCGCCTCAACGGCATCTACGCGTTCGCCTTGTGGGATTCGCAGCAGGGGCGCTATCTGATCGCCCGCGACCCGCTCGGCGTTTGTCCCTTGTACTGGGGGCACGATGGCGACGGACGTTTGTGGGTCGCCTCGGAGATGAAGGCCTTGGCGCGCCATTGCGCCGATGTCGCACCGTTCCCGCCCGGCCATGTCTACGACAGCGCCACCGGCGAGCTGGAATATTTCCACGCCCGCGACTGGCGCGATTACGACGCGGTCGCCGGCAAGACGGTCGCGCCGCAACGCTTGCGCGAAGGATTCGAGCAGGCCGTGCATCGCCAGCTGATGACCGACGTGCCCTATGGCGTGCTGCTGTCGGGCGGGCTGGATTCCTCGCTGGTGGCCGCCTGCGCCGCGCGTTTCGCCCGCCAGCGCGTCGAAGAGGACGATCGCGCCGAGGCCTGGTGGCCGCGTCTGCATTCCTTCGCCATCGGCCTGGAAGGTTCGCCTGATCTGGCAGCGGCCGAGGTGGCGGCGAAGGCGCTGGGCACTGTGCACCACGGTTTCACCTACCGTTTCGAGGAAGGCCTGGATGCCTTGCCGGACGTGATCCGGCATATCGAGAGCTACGACGTCACCACCGTGCGCGCGTCCACGCCGATGTACCTGTTGGCGCGCCGGATCAAGGCGATGGGCGTGAAGATGGTGCTGTCGGGCGAGGGCGGCGACGAGATCTTCGGCGGCTACCTGTATTTCCACAAGGCGCCGGATGCGCGCGCCTTCCACGAGGAA
>CAYWHO010000240.1:0-3551 GCA_964458195.1 uncultured Arenimonas sp. | reverse complement strand
GTGACACAAGATGTGGGCTGTTGACCTTCCGCCCCCCAAAACCATGGCGCGCGCATGTCGAGATGGGTTGGTGGGCTAAAGCGCACCCTACAGCCCACCCTACAGCCCCGCCTACAAGCGCACATCGCACTCGCCGTTGATCGCGCGTTCGATGGTGGGCTAAAGCCCACCCTACAGCCCACACTACAGACTCGAACCCAATTCCTAATACCTAAAACCTAATACCTAAAACTGAAAACTGAAAACTGAAAACTGAAAACAACTAAACCGTTATCCCCTGCCCCAAATCCGCCCAGGCCGGCGCCTGCGGCCAACGCGCTTCGCCATTGCCTTCCAGCGCGCGGCGCAGGTCGCGGCGATCGAGCTGCGGTGCCAGGGTTTTGAGCAATTCCAGGGCGTAATCGCGCAGGACGCGTTCGCGCGGCAAGACGGCCCAGGTCGTGCATTCGGCGAAATCCAGCGCAGGCAGGGCGATCAGATCATCATCGCCAGCGCCGACCGCCATTTCCGCCAGCAGTCCGACGCCGAGTCCGGCCCGCACATAAGTCTTGATCAGGTCGGCATCGCGCGCGGTCATCGACACGGTCGGGCGCAGGCCGGCCGCGGCGAAACTGCGCTGGAAGGAGGAATCGGCGCGCGTCGAGGATTCGTAGCTCACCAGGGGTTCGTTCGCGAGCTCGGCCAGGCTCGGTGCGCGCCGCAGTGTCGCGAAGGCGTGCGAACGCGGCACCAGTACGAGGCGCCGCCAGCGGTACAGGGGCACCGCGAGCCCGCCCTCTGGCGTTTCGCCCGAAGTACTGACGACGGCGAAATCCGCCTCGCCGCGCGCCAGTCGCTCCAGCACTTCGCCATCGCCGACCGGTTGCAGATGCACGCTGACGCGCGGGAACGCGCGCTTGATCTCGGCGATGGCCCAGGGCAAGACATGGCGTGCCTGTGTGTGCGTGGTCGCCAGCACCAGGCGACCGGCATCGTCGCCGCGTTCGTTCGCGGCATAGGCGCGGATGTTCGCCGCTTCGTCGAGGATGCGGCGCGCATGCGCGAGTACGCGTTCGCCGGCCGGCGTGATCGCTTCGAGACTGCGGCCCTTGCGCAGGAACAACAGGAAGCCGAGCTCATCCTCAAGCTGCTTGAGCTGTTTCGACAGACCGGGCTGGGTCGCGTGCACGCGTTCCGCGGCCAGGGTGATGTTCAGGCCGGAATCGGCGATGGCGGTGAGGTAACGAAGCTGGGTCAGGGTCATCTGGGTCGTCCCGAAAATGTTGGTCGCAGGCAAGCGGCGCGCATCAGCGCGGGCATGCGACAACACATCGGGAACGAACGCAGGGACATGACTTCGGGTAGGGAGCTTCGTAGTGAGCGGGCGCCCGGCGCTTGCGGGCTGGGACCCAAGCTAACGCAGGGCGGCGGCGGCGTCCAGTGATTGCCGCGAAACACTGATAACGGCGCGGCATAAGCACAGGAACAGCCGCCATTTCACCGCCAGGGCCAAGCCTCCTAGGGTCTGCACATGCCCTTTCCGGACCGAAGCATGAGCGCCCTGTTCCCGATTTTCGCCGACCTGCAAGGCCGCGATGTGCTGCTCGTCGGCGGCGGCGAGGTGGCGAAGCGCAAGGCACTCGCCCTGCTCGAGGCCGGTGCACGCCTGCGACTGGTCGCACCCGTGCTGGACCCGGAGTTGGCCGCGTTGGCGGCGAGCGGAGGCATCGAACATCTCGCCGGCGAATTCGAGGCGCGTTGGCTGGACGGTGCCTGGCTGGCGATCGCCGCGACGAGCGACAAGGCCGTCAATCGCGCCGTTGCCGACGCCGGTGCCGCACGCCGCATCTGGGTGAACGTCGTCGACGACGCGGTGCAATCGTCTTTCCACGTGCCGGCACGCATCGACCGCGGCCCGCTGCAGATCGCCATTTCCAGCGGCGGTCATGCGCCGATGCTGGCGCGGGCCCTGCGTGAACGTCTGGAAATCCAACTCGACGAATCCTGGGGCGGGCTCGCGCTGCTGTTCGCCCGCTTCCGCCAACGTATCCGCCGGCGCTTCCCGAACCTCACCCGACGTCGCCGCTTCTTCGTTAGCGCCATCGAAGGCGACGTCGCCGCGCATTTGCGTCGCCGCGACGCGGCGGGAGCCGAACGCGCGCTCAAGCGTCTGCTCGTGCGAGGCGAAGACCGAGCATTCGGCAGTGTTTCATTGGTCGGCGCCGGTCCGGGCGATCCCGGCCTGTTGACCCTGCACGGCCTGCGGCGACTGAACGAGGCCGACGTGATCCTGCACGACCGCCTCGTCAGCAAGGAAGTGTTGGCGCTGGCGCGTCGCGATGCCGAGCGCATCGAAGTCGGCAAGGAAAGCGGGCTGCACCACACGACGCAGGACGGCATCCATGCCTTGATGCTGGAACACGCGCGCGCGGGACGACGCGTCGTGCGGCTCAAGGGCGGCGACCCCTTCGTCTTCGGCCGCGGCGGCGAAGAGCTCGAATTCCTGCGCGCCCACGGCATCGCCTACGACGTGGTGCCCGGCATCAGCGCGGCCCTCGCCTGCGCGGCCTACGCCGGCGTGCCGCTGACGCATCGCGATCTCGCGCAGTCCCTGCAATTCGTCACGGCGCATTCGAAATCCGATGCCGCGCCACCGAACTGGAAGGCATTGGCGCAACCGAACCAAACGCTGGCGATCTACATGGGCGTGGCGAACCTCGAATCCTGGCGGGACAGGCTGATCGAACACGGCCGCGATCCGGCCACGCCTTTCGCACTGGTGGAAAACGGCTCGCGCGCCGAGCAGCGCGTCATCGTCGGACCGCTGGCCGAGCTGCCCGAACGCGCGCGTGCGCATGCCGCGCGATCGCCGGCCCTGCTGATCCTCGGCGAAAGCGCCACGCTCGCTTCCACCCTGCACTGGTTCGGCGCTCCCCCGCTCGGCGGCCAAGAACAAACAGCCCCACTCGCCGAGGCCGCCTGAACCTTTTGCGTCTTTCCCGCGAAGGCCGGATGACGCGCCGCTGTCCATCCCTGCAGCGGCTCGCGACGACGGTCACGCGGTTTCGCGGGCGAGACGCCTTTCAATCCAAGGACATCCCATGACGCTCCACGACAGCATCCTCGACACCATCGGCGACACGCCCATCGTCCGCCTGAACCGGCTGGCACCCGCGCACGTGAGGCTTTACGCCAAGGTCGAAGCCTTCAACCCGGGCGGCTCGGTCAAGGATCGGCTCGCGCTCGCCATCGTGCTCGACGCCGAACGACGCGGCGTGTTGCGCCCCGGCCAGACCATCGTCGAAGCCACGTCGGGCAATACCGGCGTCGCGCTGGCGATGGTCGCGGCGGCACGCGGCTATCCCTTCGTCGCGGTTATGACGGAAACCTTTTCGATCGAGCGACGCAAGCTGATGCGCGCCTACGGCGCAAAGGTCATCCTGACGCCGGCGGCCGAGCGTGGCAGCGGCATGGTACGTCGCGCGAAGGAACTGGCAGAAAAACACGGCTGGTTCCTGACGCGCCAGTTCGAGAACGAAGCGAATCCCGCCTGGCATCGCAATACCACCGGG
>CAYWHO010000239.1:3346-3601 GCA_964458195.1 uncultured Arenimonas sp. | reverse complement strand
GGCAGGTAGGCCGAACCGTCGACGAAGTCGGAGGCGCGCGGCAGCGGCGACGCCAGTGCGGAGAAATCGACCGCGAAAACCGTTTCGCCGTTCAGTGTTTCGGCCGGACTCTGGTTCAGGACGTCGTACAGCGCGTTCAGGCGCGGCGCCGCGTTCGACCAGTCCTCCAGCGCGCGCTGCAGGGTCGGCGCGATGCCGGTGGCTTTCACCGCTTTCGACAAGTCGCGCGAGACGACGATGAGGGTTCCGTCGCGT
>CAYWHO010000239.1:0-3246 GCA_964458195.1 uncultured Arenimonas sp. | reverse complement strand
CCGCCTTCTTTCAAACTTCCCAGCTTCATCTGTCTTCCTCGAATTCGGTTAACCATCCATGGTGCTGTGCCCCGGCCCAGCCATCCTTGGCTGGGCGTTCGCCGGCGCGAGATGCCATTCAAGGCATCTCGCGAAAACCCCGGCTCACCCGTCGCGTCCGCCTTCTTTCAAACTTCCCAGCTTCATCTGTCTTCCTCGAATTCGGTTAACCACACGTGGTGCCGCGCCCCATCAGAGGCAGCCTTCCACGTAATGCACTGCCGGCGGCAGGCCGATGCGCCATTGCGTGATCATGCCCTTCTCGTCGGTCTCGAACACGAGGCGCGCTTCGCCGCCAGCTTCCGGGGCGACGACCAGGTACTTGCCGTCGGTGTACTTGTGCGGCTGCTGCTCGACATGGCCCGGGAACTTCGCCAGCACGTCGGCTTCCGTCATGCCGACGACGATGTCGCCCGGCGCCGCGTACGAGCCGTCGTCGATGTCGTAGCGCACGAACTTGCCTTCTTCCATCATGAAGTTGATGCCGTTGCCGTTGCCGTCGGCCGGCGCCGGATCCGGCGTCAGGTAATAGCAGGCATCGCCGCCCGGATCGTCGTTTTCGTTCGAGGCCTCCAAGGGCCGGCCCCAGGACATGCGCACCTGTTCCTCGTTCGTGCCGAACTTCGCCGGGCCGAAGCCTTCGAAATTCACCACGGCGGGATCGTTCTTCGTCGACGCCGTGGTCTCCGGAGGCGTGGGCTGCGTCGCTGCGGCCGGCGCCGGCGCGGGTTCGACCATCGGCGTTGGCGCGGGCGCAGGTTCCGGTGCGCGCGAACAGGCCGCGAGCGCGACGATCAACAGGGTCGGAGCGGCAGCGCTCGCCAGCGTCGCCTTCATCGCGCCGTTCCTCCGTCGAAGTGCCGGACCAGGCCCTGCCAGCATTGCTGGTAATCCTGCTGCCGTTGCGGCGCCGCCAGCGCCTGGCGGGTCGGGCGCAACACCATGCGGCTTTCGAACATGAAGGCCATGGTGTCACGGATCACGTCGGGCTTGGACAAGTCCGCAGCCGACGCCTTCTCGAACGTCGCGGCATCCGGGCCGTGGCCGGTGAAACTGTTGTGCAACGAGCAGCCGCCGGGCACGAAGCCTTCGGCCTTCGCATCGTAGGCGCCGTGCACCAGGCCCATGAATTCGCTGGCGACGTTGCGGTGGAACCACGGCGGGCGGAACGTGTCCTGCGCCACCAGCCAGCGCGGCGGAAAGATGACGAAATCCATGTTGCTCACGCCCTCGCTGTCGCTGGGCGAATGCAGCACCAGGAAGATCGACGGATCGGGATGGTCGTAGCTGATCGAACCGATGGTGTTGAAACGGCGAAGATCGTACTTGCAGGGCGTGTAGTTGCCGTGCCAGGCGACGACGTCCAGCGGCGAATGACCGATGTAGGCGCGCCACAGATGCCCCTGGAATTTCGCCACCAGTTCGAAGTCGCCTTCGCGATCCTCGAAAGCCGCGACCGGCGCGAGGAAATCGCGCGGATTGGCCAAGCCGTTGCTGCCGATAGGCCCGAGGTCGGGCAACTTCAGCATCGCGCCGAAGTTCTCGCTGACATAGCCGCGCGCTTCGCCGTCCGGCAAGGAAACCGAAAAACGGATGCCGCGCGGGATCAGGGCGATTTCCTGCGGCTCCACCTCCAGCACGCCCATCTCGGTGGCGATGCGCAGGCGGCCCTGCTGCGGCACGATCAGCAGTTCGCCGTCGGCATCGTAGAAATAACGCCCATCCATGTCGCGATTGGCCGCGTATAAGTGCACGCCGATGCCGGTGCCCGCTTCGGGACTGCCGTTGCCGGCCATGGTGAACAGACCGTCGACGAAGTCGGTCGGCGCGGACGGCATCGGCTGCGGATTCCAGCGCAACTGGTCCGGCGTCACCGGGCCGCTATTGAAGTCGTTGTGGAAATTCGCCTGCGTACAGGCCTCGAAACGCCCGTGCATCGCCGCCGGACGGATACGGTAAAGCCAGCTGCGCCGGTTCGCGTGTCGCGGCGCCGTAAAGGCCGTGCCGGAAATCTGCTCGGCATAAAGCCCGCGCGCGACGCGCTGCGGCGAATTGCGCCCGACGGGCAGGGTGTCGGGCAGCGCCTCGGTGGCGAATTCGTTGCCGAAGCCGGATTGGTAGCTCGTTGTCATTCTTCGCTCCATTGTCCCCCTCTCCCTTCGGGAGAGGGGTCGGGGGAGAGGGTACGGTTACGCAAGGCCAGGAAAATCGCCATCGCAACCGCCTCCGTTTCGTTCAATACCTGATTGTTCCAGAACCTCAGGACCGTCAATCCTCTCGATTCCAGATACCTCGTACGCGCCTTGTCCGATTCCGCAGTGTGCTGCCCGCCGTCCAGCTCAACGATCAAACTTGCCGCATGACAGTAGAAGTCGAGCACATAGGGCGGTTGCGGATGCTGCCTTCGCCACTTGTAGCCCTGGAAGCGCTTCGCCCTCAGCAAGTACCACAACAACCGCTCGGCATCCGTTCCGCATCGACGCAGCTCCCGCCCGAAGGCCAGCGTCCGACTCGGCAATGGCGGCTTGATGGTCCGGGGCATGCCCCGAACCCTCTCCCCTGCCCCTCTCCCGGAGGGAGAGGGGAAATACCCGACGCTGAGTCAGAAACTTCCTTTCGAAACGATCAGAGCACGCCGCGCTTCATCTGGTCGCGTTCGATGCTCTCGAACAGGGCCTGGAAGTTGCCTTCGCCGAAACCTTCGTTGCCCTTGCGCTGGATGATTTCGAAGAAGATCGGTCCGATCGCGTTCTGGGTGAAGATCTGCAGCAACTTGCGCTGCTTGGTCTCGGGGTCGGCGTCGATCAGGATCTTGTTCTCGCGCAGGCGCGCCAGGTCTTCGCCATGGTTCGGGATGCGCTGGTCGACCACGTCGAAATAGGTGTCCGGCGTGTCCAGGAACTTGATGCCGCCGGCCTTCATGCGCTCGACCGTCTCGTAGATGTTGTCGGTGAAGCAGGCGATGTGCTGGATGCCCTCGCCCTTGTAGGTGTCGAGATATTCGTTGATCTGCGATTTCGGATCGGACGACTCGTTCAGCGGGATGCGCACCATGCCATCCGGCGCCGTCATCGCCTTCGAAAGCAGGCCGGTCTTCGCGCCCTTGATGTCGAAGTAACGGATCTCGCGGAAGTTGAACAGGCGCTCGTAGTAGTCGGCCCACTTGCCCATGTTGCCGTGGTACAGATTGTGGGTCAGGTGGTCGAT